>JASCXY010000119.1 GCA_030012235.1 Balneolaceae bacterium ANBcel3
GAGATCAAAAGTGCAGGGATTTGGGATACAAGGCCATCACCAATGGTCAGCAGGGTGTACACTTCAGCCGCCTGAGCAATGCTCATACCCTGTTGCATGGTGCCGATGATCAACCCGCCTATAATATTGATGAAGGTAATAAGCAAACCCGCAATCACATCTCCACGAACAAACTTGCTGGCTCCATCCATGGCTCCATAGAAATCAGCTTCTCTGGAGATCTCTTCTCTGCGTTTTTTTGCTTCCTGATCGGTGAGCAGGCCTGCACTGAGATCGGCGTCGATCGCCATTTGCTTGCCAGGCATGGCATCCAGGGTAAAACGCGCCGCTACTTCTGCAATTCGAGTAGCACCCTTGGTGATAACCACGAAGTTTATAATAACCAGGACCGAGAAAATGATAATCCCTATGACAAAATTCCCCTGAACCATGAAATTGCCAAAAGACTGAATCATCTCTCCGGCGTAGGCATCATTGAGAATTAAGCGGGTCGTTGCCACGTTGAGCGAAAGCCGGAATAGTGTAAGAATTAGGAGCATTCCGGGAAAAACCGCAAATTCCAAAGGCCTGAGCGTATAAAAAGCGACTAATAAAACTACCAGGGACAGAGAGACGCTGATGGCCAGAAACATATCCATCATGCCTGCGGGTACAGGCAGGATCATAATCATCAGAATGATGATGATGCTCGAAGAAATCAAAACATCTGTTCTGAAGAAAAGGTCTTTAAACTGGCTTCCAGTGAGTTGTAACCCTGGCATAACTGCGTTTAATATTTTTTGTTCTTTAGTTTATATACGTAAGCCAGGATTTCAGCAACGGCCCGATACATACCTTCCGGTATGTATTCGTCTTCTTCGGCGGTTGCAAATAATGCCTGTGCTACAGGTTTGTTTTCTACAATTGGTATGCCATAATGCTTCGCAAGCTCTTTTATTCGTAAAGCACGCTTTCTTTGCCCCTTGGCCATGACGACCGGCGCTTCGTTTGCATCGGGGTTATATCGCAGTGCAACGGCATAGTGTGTGGGGTTGGTAACGACCACATCTGAATTGAGTACAGAATGATCCAGTCGTTTCTGCATTCTCATAGTCATCGCCGCTTTTCTTCGCTTGCTTTTAATGTGGGGATCCCCTTCCATCTGCTTATACTCATCTTTTACTTCCTGCTTGGTCATCCGCAGCTCTTTATGGTGCTGAAATCGCTGGAACACCGCATCGATGATGGAGAGGACGAAAAGCGCAGCCAGAATGCGCGAAACGAACATAAGAACATAGGATCCGGCTTCGGAGAGCATGCTCCCCATGGGCATGATCGAAAACGTCAGAAAATGATCCACATCGGCTCGTACCGTAAAGACGATGATCATTCCTACAATGAATAACTTACTGAATCCTTTCACCAGCTCCATGAATCCTTTCATCGAAAAAACACGCTTAAAGCCACTGGCAGGGCTGATTTTGCTGGCTTTGGGTTTCATGGCTTTGGTTGCGAAGACTCCGCCTGTCTGAAGAATGTTCACAAGAAGAGCGGTGACCAGTAAAATGATCATCAGGGGAATGATCATTTCAAAACCAAAGCGAAGAGCCATCTCTAAATAATTTATGGCTTGTTCATCGTTATCTATAGGTACGCCGGCGTTGCTGAAAAAGGTCTCCATCATGGCTTCAATGCGACGATACATAAATCCCCCGCTGTATAAAAGCATGACAATAGCTGAAGTCATCAGCATAACGGAGGAAACTTCTTTGCTGATACTTACATTTCCCTCTTCGCGTGCTTTCTCCAGCTTCCGCGCCGTTGGTTCTTCGGTTTTTTCCTGATCCTTATTTTTATCTGACATACCTCGGTCTGTTTCAAATTCGATACCAAAGGCCGGAATGACCTCTTTTTTGAAAACCTCCCCAAAACGAGATAAAAAAACGGTGAACAGAAAGCGGGCTTTCTGATTGCTTCAACCATGGCGGGGACAAAAAAAGCAAGGGTATTTTTTATATAAGGCCTGAAAACAGGTACAAAGACCGAAGTGGTGATTACGGAAAACATTTCCTGAAAGACGGAAGAGATGGTGTTTGTGCGACACTGATAACAGGGCGTCGTGTGCGGGCATGTACAAACAAACCCGGGGGTACAGGAAAAATAATATTCAGGACTAAGTTCGTTTTATACGCCATTTACACCTGTTTTAAGCAGGTCATGATTTATAAAACATCAGGATGGCATACAATTTGAAGGGATTAGCAGTGCACATTGGCTTTCAGGTGGTATTCGAAGGCTCATTTTTGTGAACAACGTATTCAAAAACGAACCGTATGATTGACCGATTACAAGCTCACATGCAGGCTATGCAGGTATTTTCCCGATCTCAGGAAGTGACGGCAAATAACCTGGCCAATATTAATACCCCCGGTTTTAAAGCCGACACCCTGTTTCACAGAGTTTTGAACGAAGAGGTGAACGGGGAGATGGTCAGCCGAACGGTCCCGATGCAACAGGTCTCCATGGCTCAGGGCGAACTTGAAACTACGGGTAACCCGTTTGATTTTGCTATTAAAGGAAATGGCTTTTTTGTTATCCAGGACGACGGGGATTTAAACTTAACGCGCGATGGGCGGTTTAACCTGGATGCTGACGGCTATCTTCGAAATGAACGGGGCGGTTATGTCATGGGACAATCCGGTGTTGTTCATGTCCCGGAGTTCTTTTTATCGACGGATCCGGGAGGCGGCGAACCTCGCCTGGAGGTATCCAAGGACGGCACCATACGTTTAAATGACGAAGTCTACGACCAGATACGGGTCGTTGGTGTTGATGATTTGTCTTCGCTTGAGCGCAAAGGAAACAGCTATTTCACAACCAGAAATATCGCAGAGCTTTTTCAGGATGAGCAAAGCACGGTGATGCAGGGGTATTTTGAGAAAGGAAACGTGCAGGCTTTGCACGAAATGACCGATTTAATGAGGAATATGCAGCTTTTTGAAGCGCAGCAACGCGCATTGAGGACAACCGACGAACTCTTGTCTAATGCGGCAAATTCTCTGGGAAGATTTTAATGATTATTAACTAAAACAGTATAAGCTATGTTTAGAGCTCTAAGTACAGGCGCACTTGGCATGAGTGCCCAGCAACGATCGGTGGATAATGTTGCTAATAATCTGGCCAACGTAAACACGACCGGGTTTAAACGTACCAGTATTGCCTTCCAGGATATGTTTTATCAGAACCTGGCCTCGTCGTCTCATGGAGCATCGGCGAGCCGGCCTTCCAACGACGGACCGAGCTTGCAAGTCGGGCATGGGGCACGGGCGGTAGCAACCATCAGGAACTTCATGCAGGGTCCCGTTGAAGAGACCGGAAGTGCTTTGGATATCGCCATTAGTGGCAGTGGTTTTTTTCAGGTGGAAATGCCAGACGGGAGCATTGCGTATACCCGGGATGGTAATTTCAGCCGGGATTCTACCGGTTTGCTGGTCAATAACAGTGGCCTTCCACTATCTGATATGATCGAGGTTCCTATGGAAGCGGTCGCCATAGATATTTCTCAGGATGGAATCGTGACAGCACAGATGGCCGGTGATCGCGGACAGGTAGATCTGGGACAGATTGAATTGGCCAAGTTTATTAATCCATCCGGCCTGAGTGCTATGGGAGATAATCTGTATGCCGAGACCGAAGCTTCCGGTATGGCTTTCTATGGGAATCCGGGCGAGGAAGGGTTCGGAGTTCTCAGGCAGGGCTATCTGGAACAGTCGAATGTCGATATTGTGAATGAGATGGTGAAGCTGATTGAAGCACAGCGTGCCTATGAAACCAACTCGAAAGTCGTTCAGACCGCCGAAGATATGATGCAGGTCACTAACTCTATCAAGCGTTGATAGCCCCTGTAGTAACTGTGATGGACGGTATGCTTTTTTCGTGATTGCCAGGAATCAACATGATTAAAAAACGCAACATATTGAAGACATTTTCCCGGTTGTTGGCACTGGTTGTGTTTTCAGTCTCAGCAGTGATTGTTGGTATTTCAGATGCTGCTGGATCGGCTTCTGCTGAAACGGCACGAGAAGCCATACTCAAGAAAGCCGTACAGTCTATTGAAGCACAGTATCATCCAGAAAAATACAGGTTTGATGTATCTGCACGATGGATCCCCGCAAGCCTTGACAGGCTTTCAGGTGATGTTGTCCGGGAGGTCCGGCTGGAAGACCAGGTAGAGCGTTATACCAATTTCGTAGTTGTATATGACCTGAATGGAAGCCGGCGTCAAGTCGATGTTCAGCTTCAGATTCACATGGAAATAAATGTCCCTGTTGCACGGGAACGTATCGTTTCAGGTACGTTGATCGAAAAAGAGCATCTTCGGAAGCAGTGGGTGGAAGTACCCCGCGACCGCGGACAGCTGGCCGAATCTAAAAATCAGGTAACGGGCAAAGTAATTCGAAGAACCTTGTCGCCCGGTGAACCCGTCCGGATTGCGGATCTCACAGAAGAATACCTGATTGAGGCCGGAGAAAGTATTACGCTTTCCTTTATCGGAAATGGCATGAGAGTTGATATA
The DNA here is from genome assembly GCA_030012235.1 of Balneolaceae bacterium ANBcel3. Classification (GTDB taxonomy): domain Bacteria; phylum Bacteroidota; class Rhodothermia; order Balneolales; family Natronogracilivirgulaceae; genus JASCXY01. The sequence continues at coordinate 4,556 of JASCXY010000119.1, forward strand.
GTTGCTGTATCCAGACAGGATGGCTCCCTGAACGATGAAATACGGGTGTACAGCAATGAAACACGAAGAACCTATCTGGCAGTGGTACATGAGCCCGGCCGTGTTCTCTGGAAGCGCACCTTATAATAGATTTTTTGACTAAATAACAGGTAAGATGATGAAGAAAGCCATTTTAACAATATTCACCCTGGTGTTTCTCTCAATGTCTGTGCAGGCACAGCATTCCTTATACAGAGATGTAAAGGCGAATCAGGTGGGTGATATTATCACCGTGGTACTGATGGAAAATATTTCTGGCAGCAGCTCTTCAGATGCCCGCAGGTCTTCTAATACCAATGGGCAGGCCGGAGGATCGGTTTCCGGAAACTTTCTTCCGTTTGAGCCCTATTTCGGCTCGAATGCAACGATGAACTTCAATGACGATCATAGAAACCTCGCCAATCAGAGACAATTGCTTCAGGGCCATCTAAGTGTTCAGATCACGGAAGTTACAAACCGTGGAGATCTTCTCGTGAGTGGCAGCAGAGTTACTGAAATCAATGGAGAACTTCATGAAATTTCTCTTAATGGCCTTGTACGTTCCAATGATATTGACAGTGGTAACAGAATTCCATCCTACAGGGTAGCGAATGCGGAAATTAATTACCAGATGAAAGGCGGAGTGAAGCAGGCAACAAAACGTCAGGGCTTTACCCGCAGGGTTATCTTTGCCGGAATTGGTGCAGCCATGGGAGCTGTAATCATTGCCAGGGAATTAAATTGAGTCAGGAAAATGTCCGTTTACTTAATCGCATCTCGAATGTCCTCTGTTATGAAAGCAATCAATGACATGAAAAATAATGTGTGCATACCGGCAATAGCAATGCTGCTGTTGGGGATGAGTATAATCCCCTCAGGCTCATTTGCTCAGACGCGTTTAAGCGACCTGGTGGAAGTAGAAAATGCACATCGCAAGGAGTTGATAGGCTATGGAATTGTTACCGGCCTTGATCGCACCGGTGACCGCACGTTGAGTAGTCGTGGTGCCGTTTTTACGGTTCAGTCTATTGCCAATATGCTGGAAAACTTCGGGATAACCGTTGATAGTGACCGGCTGAGAACCAGGAATGTTGCAGCAGTAATGGTGACGGCTACGATTGGTCCGTATCATGCTCCGGGCAGTGAGATTAACGTGACCATTTCGTCTCTTGGAGATGCAAGCAGTCTGCAAGGAGGAGTTTTGCTTCAAACACCGTTGTTTGATCCGGATAATGAAGATGTTCTTGCCAAGGCACAGGGCCCGCTGATTGTCGGTGGTATTACCGCAGAAATTCCGGGAGCAAGAGTTTCCAGAAACCAGACGCTTACGGCTACAATACCGGGAGGCGGAATTGTTGAGCAAAACACGGCCTATGAACACAATCTGGAGGTTCCCCTGGGACTGGTTCTCAGAGAACCGAGTTACACCAATGCCCGAAGAATTGCCGAGGAAATAAACAATACCTTCGACGAAGATCTGGCCCTGGTGCGTCATCCAGGCCTGATTCATGTAGAGTGGCCGGATGCCTTTCGCGATCCGTCGACCATGAACCTGTTTACCAGCATCATTATGGAACAGGAAATAATCGTGGATACTCCTGCCCGTGTAGTAATAAATGAGCGCACAGGAACCATCGTAGCCGGAGGCAGTGTCATCATTGATGAAGTGATGATTGCCCACGGAAATATTCAGGTTCGTACGCAGGTTCGGCCGTTCGTTGTACAGCCACAGCCTTTTGCCGGGGGAGAGACGGTCATTGCCGAGATCCCCGATGTCGGTATCAGCGAGCAGGCGGCACAAACGATGCTACTGGATCCCGAAACCACCGTTGAGCAGCTGTCTGGTTCCTTGAATGCCCTTGGATTGAGTCCGCGTGATATCATATCCATTTTCCAGGCATTGGACAGAGCTGGTGCGTTGAGAGGCAAACTCATTGTAATGTAACGTTCAAATCAATACGATCATGGAAATTCAGAATTTGATCTCCCTGACTCAGAATCATACGGGTAAAGAGAAAGAGGCCTCTATCCAAAAAGAGAAAACAGCGGTCGCTTTTGAAGAGTTGTTTGCACGGCACCTTGTACGTGAGCTGACTAAAGATGCCTTTGATATGTCCGATAACTTCAGCGAGACCGGCCAGTCAAACGCACTCTATAAAGAATTTATAACCGAAGCACTTGCCGGTGAACTTGCCAAGCAACAGAAGCTGGGAATGGCAGAACTGGTAATGAAGTATTGGGATCGCAAAAATACGGAAGAAGATTTTCACCATTCTGGTGAAAAAAAGACAATTCCACTAGAAAATAATTCAGAATAATACGTAAAGGGATTACATCATGATAACCGGTGAAAAAGTATCTGCATTTCCATTAAACACACTATCAGAAATTGTTCAGGAACTTGACGAAGCTTGCGAGCAACAGGTTCGAACGATGTCAGATCAGCTAAAAGCTGTAATTGCTTCAGATTCCGAAGCGATTTTGAATCTTTCTGAGCACAATATTGCCGCTCAGGAACGGTATCAGGAAAGAGAGCAACAATTCGTGGAAGAATTAAAAAACCTGCTACCGGATTCAAGTCGTGAAAACGAGCAGATACACCTGAATGAACTAAGGAAGAAATATCCGGAATATGAGGCAATGATTAGTGAATGGCAGGAAAAACTTGCCGATAACATTATCATCATGCAACGACACCAGCATCAACTGGTACAATTACTCGATTTTGCTTTAACACACAACGCCGCACTGATGCGGTCGATTTATGACTCCCGAACGGATAAGAATGTCCAATATCAACAAAATGGTGAGAAGAAATCCGTAGCATCTGGCCTGGCTATTAACCGGGAAGGTTAACTGTACGAATGAACCATAAACCCCTCAGACAGGTAGTATGAGAACTTTATTTGAAATTGCAAAAAGTGGACTATACGCATCCGAACGGTCACTTTCGGTAACCGCTAACAATATTGCCAATGCGGATACCCCAGGTTATAGCCGGCAGCGGGTTGAAAAGTCAGCCATTGGCCAGCAAATGCCGGGTTATTTTGCCGGTCTTGGAGTCAATGTTGAGCGAATTGAACGCCTGCGGGATGACATGACCGACAAGCAACTTATAAATAAAAGGCAGGAAATGGGTTTCATGCAGGAAAAAATCCGCATTTATGAAATGCTGGAATCTTCGCTTGCCTCGGATACCGGTGCGGATCTGGATATGAGAATCGGGAGCTTTTTCGATGCTTTTTCGGAGTTGTCCAATGACCCCCAGGATCATAGTGTTCGCTTTAACCTCGTAACAGAGGCGGCAATGCTGACCGAGAAGCTGGGAGATATGAGTCTGAACCTGGACCGGATAAAAAATTTAACGAAAGACTCAACCACGACATTAATTAGCCAGATTAACGATAACCTCAGAGATATATCAGCCCTGAATAAATCTATCACTACATCTAAAGCCCTCGGACGTCCGGATCATGCCAGTATGGATCTGCAGGTAAAAAAAATCGAAGAGTTGTCACAGTTAGTCGACATTGATACCCAAGAGGCCAAAAACGGAGCGACAGAAATATTTATCAACGGCATCCAGGTAGTTTATGGCGATCAATACCGGGATATAACGCCAAGTGTGAATGAAAGTCTCGGGACCTATGAAATGTATCTGGGAAATGGAATTCAGGTACAGCCACAAGG
>JASCXY010000012.1 GCA_030012235.1 Balneolaceae bacterium ANBcel3
AACGCATAGGGGGGGAAGAATATAAAGAAGGCGGTCATGATCATCTTCTTCTTGTCTGAATAGGGATATTCATAAATACCGGACATCGCTGCAATCCATAGAATAAGCAACGTAAAAGCGATCAGCGAGAAAAAAATGGAACCAACGGTTCCGAACATATCATGAATAACCTGCAGCATGGCGTTTTTTTGATTTGATAAGCTTGCGTATCTTTACAATGTAAAAAACTGACTATATTTATTCAATGAATTATTGAGCTAAACCCATTTCTTATGCTTCCTGTAGTTGCCATAGTTGGCCGCCCCAATGTTGGAAAATCAACCCTGTTTAATCGACTGCTTGGCGAAAGGCAGGCCATCGTTCATGATGAATATGGGGTAACCAGAGATCGTCATTATGGAGAATCGTTCTGGAACGGAAGAGACTTTACAGTAATTGATACAGGTGGATATCTGCCGGATAAAGACAATGTAATTACCTCCGGAATTCGAAATCAGGTAGAATTAGCTATTTCTGAAGCTGATGTTATCGTATTGGTGACCGATGTTTTACAGGGGATTACCAAAGAAGATGATACCGTTGCTGAGTTACTGAGAAAACAGAAAAAACCGGTTGTTCTTGCGGTAAACAAATCAGATAATCAACAGGCATCATGGGGTGCTTCAGAGTTCTATAAAATGGGGTTTGATGATTTATTTCCAGTTTCTGCCATTTCTGGAATGGGGACTGGAGAGATGCTGGATAAGTTGGTAGAACTGTTGCCCGAGCCAGTAGAAACAGAAGCTGAGGCCGATATTCCGAAAATTGCAATTGTTGGAAGGCCTAACGTTGGAAAAAGCAGTCTGATTAATTCTTTGCTGAAGAATGAGAGATGCATCGTGACCGATATCGCAGGAACAACGCGGGACTCCATCAACAGCAAGCTGGTATTTAATGACCGGGAATATATACTTGTAGATACCGCTGGTTTACGAAAAAAATCCAGGGTAAAAGATAATATCGAGTACTATAGTCTGCTCAGGACCGAAAAGAGCATCAGGGAGTGTGATGTGTGTGTCCTTTTGGTGGATTCTGTTCAGGGATTTGATGTGCAGGATGCGAGATTGTTGCGTATGGCAGAGCAATTTAACAAAGGCATGGTCATCGCTCTGAATAAATGGGATTTAATTGAAAAAGAAACCAATACAGCCAAAGATTTTACAGAAAAAATCAACAGAAAAGTTCCAAATCTAAAGTATGTGCCTGTTATCACTATCTCTGCATTAACCGGTCAGCGGGTACAGAAAATTATTGATGAATGTGAAACGGTTATTCGTGAAAGAGAAAAGAAAATCACCACTTCAAAATTAAATACTTTTCTGAAAGAAATTACGGATAAAAGGCCATTGCCGTATATCCGGGGAAACCAGTTGAAGATAAAATATGTTACTCAGGTAAAGAACAAACCACCTGTTTTTGCTTTCTTTATGAATTCACCACGGGATCTCCCGGCCAATTACAGGCGGTTTATAGAAAATAACCTGAGAGAACAGTATGAGTTCAAAGGAGTTCCAATAACGATGGTATTCAAGCAGAAATAATGATTCGGAATGTGTATTTTGTCAAGCGGATACCGAGGCGGATGTGAAGCAATGGAACACCTGCAGGATTCACGTATTTTGTACTTTTAACACCTGATTGTATATGTCTGAAAATCTGGAAATTCCACGCGCTAACAGTATTTATAAAAAAAGTACTGAGGAAAGAAAGTTATCATTTCTGGAAAGAATCTACCTGCCGGAAATATTTAGGGGCCTATGGTTTACATTGAAGCAAATGTTTCAGCCAAAATTTACCATGCAGTATCCGGAAACTCGATTTGACCCGCCTCCGATTTTTCGTGGACGACCAGTGCTGGTTGAAGACAATGGCCAGGAACGCTGTGTTGCCTGCGGGTTGTGCGCCCGCGCGTGTCCACCTTTGGCCATCAGCATGCAGGCTTCAGAAAACAGCGATGACCCCAAAGAGAGATACCCGACTTTTTTTGAAATAAATATGTTGCGCTGCATCTACTGCGGATATTGCGAAGAAGTATGTCCCGAGGAAGCAATTGTAATGAGTAAGGATTACGATCTTGTATTTTCTGAAAGGGAAGAGGCTGTGTACGATAAGACCAAACTATTGGTTAGAAAAGAAGAACTGAAAGAGCGGTTGGATTATCTCAGAGAATACAAAAACCGTCAGTTTGGATCATTTTGGAATTTTGATGAAGAGAATAACATTCACTCCGTCAGAAATCGGGACAAACGGTGGGAAACAAGCCTGTCTCTTGTAGAAATGATTGAGCAGCAACGCAAAGAAGCTAAATAGTTTCCATGTTGATGTTAGAAGACGATTCCTGTATCTATGGAAAAAACTGAAAATATCTGTACTCTGATCGATGATGCAGCCTATTTATGCGACGAATTGGCAGCACTAAAAATGGTGGCTGAAAGTGTTCCGGTTATGGAAAGACCGGAAGGTCAGGATTCTTTATTCGATAAGATAGCTAAAATATTCTGGATGCAGGAGCAGCTGTTTCTTCCTTTTTTTTACTCATATTCAGAAAAAGTACCGCCTTCTGACTGCATGAACTATGCTGCAAAAGGAAATAAGCAGACGTCATACCGGGATGTAATGGAGTTATATCCTGATATCCATGTACTCACAACAGCATGTATAGAGAAAAGGAAAGAGTTGCTTTCCATTTTGAAAACGATAGACTCCTCCTCCTGGAAACAGATGTGTATTTATGATGGGGAGGAAAATAAGGCAGGGGAGGTATTAGCCGAAATGGTTACCCTGGAGCGAAAAATATTAAAAGAAGCTGCAGAACGAGTCATGATATTCGAACGCTCATCAAGCTGAAACAAATGTATTAAAAAGACTATATAATTCTAACTTATGACTGACTATTCCAGCCTGATTTTATTTATTTCTGCTTTTTACGCAACGTTTGTTTTTGTTCGTTTTTATGCCGAAAGTAAACGAATATTTCATATTTGCCTTGCTGTTGCAGCCTTTTTTTTAGGTATTTATTCAATTTCGGAGTTTCTGCCGGTCTTTTTTCCAGTGATTAATTCCGAGTATCTTGCAAATTGGGTAACTGTATTTGCTGTCTCTTTTGCATTGTCTGCAATGGCAGCATTGATACGGGAATTTAAACCAGAACTTACGCGCTACCCAAGAGTATTTACACTTTTCCCGTTGCTTTTGATACCGGTATATCCCATGGTCATTGAGACTGTTGTCCTAAAGGAGTACGTTATTTTTATTTACAAGTTAAGTGCCGTGGGAATAGGGCTACTTATGTATGGATACAAATCTTATAAAGATTCTTCCTATGGGTTTGTGTTTTTCGGGGTAATTTTCTTCCTCTTAACTCTGATTCTTTACCGTATTCCGGATACCTTTTTTCAACTGCCCGAATACGGTTGGATTCTGTTGTCTTCAGCAGGGGTGCTGGCATTTACCATTGGATATATTCAAACCAATAAGTATGTACACATGATTGAATTATCCAGAGAGCATCCGGCCAAAGAGAGATGGTTTGTTTAAGTAGGGGGAGATAGCAGGATGTAGAGAAAGTATTTATTAAATGAGTTTATTTAAAATACGCGACTATACATAATATTAATTATGCGACAAATTCATACAGTTGTCCAGAATGGCCGCTGATCTATATAAAGACTTTCTGATTCATTTGGATCCATCCAGCCACCTTTTCTATGACTCATTGAGTTCCAATAGATATTCCAGGGCACGAATCTGCTTCTTAAGAACGTTGGCTTCTTCTTTTGCTGTGGATGGATCATTTTTCCTTTCTTCAAGTAGCGGGATCGCATCGGTTAGTTCCAGTTCCACGGCTGCTTCATAAGCCCACAACCGGTGTCTTGATACCGGATCGTTTATTCTCATGAGGATATGATTCGAAAAATCAGATTGTAATACCTGGTTTAGGCTCTCAAACTGTTCAGTAAGGTGTCTCAATGCTCTTAAAGTATATGGCAAGTCTCCAATGGTGCTGGCTAATTCCATCAGAAGCTGATAAGCTTCCTGACTTTCCAGAGTAATCAATGCATCCGTTACAGCTCTTAGTACTACATGCTGATATGAGTCGATTGTTGAAAAACGCTCAAGAACATCCAGACTATTTTCACCGTACAGTTCAGTATATATCCTGATTGCATGTGATATCACAAAGTCACTTTCATCCTCAATGAAATGATATAGCAATGCATTCGCTGAGTTCATCGTTTCATCTGGCTCCAAATCATTGTCATTCAATGTATCGTATGCTGAAAGCAACGCAAACAGGATATCCAGGCCGGCCATTCTTAGTTCATGTCGTTCTTCAGAATGTGCATGTCTGGCTATGGCTAATAACTCATCGAAGGATAAACGTGAAGCATTATCAGCCAAAAGTTCTATGGCAAGCATTCGAATACCCCAAAAAGGATCATCCAGGGTCATATCGATTACAGCTTGTTTTACTTTTGAATCAGAGAGCGACTCACCAGTTAGCATTCCGATAGATTCGGATCGAACCAGGAGATGCTCGCTATTGAGTCTGTGTTCTTTAATAGTATGATCATCAATGTCTTCTATATACTCAGCAAGAATAATTCTCTCAGGATCAAAGAGAATATCTTTTACAGGAAGATCCATTCTGAAATGATATTCGTTCTCTATTTGCAGGGTTGAAATCCTCTTTGTTTTAGTGCTTCCATCCTTAAATGTAAACGTAATATTGGGATTCAACTGAAATACAGGTTGCTGTGTAGTGTCTTGAACCTGTGTGACGGATAAAACCGCAACATTTCCATCAATATGCGTTGAAACGACCAAAGATGGGTGTCCGGGTTCTAAAAACCATTGGTTAAAAAACCAGTCCATGGGCTCTTCTGCCGCTTCTTCCACAACCGAAAGCAGGTCAAATATATCAACAGCCTGGAATGAGTAACGTTCAAACCATAGCTGAATAGCTTTGTCCCACCTTTCTTCCCCAAGATAATCATTCAGCATACGGAGAATTTGTCCTGCTTTTTGATACGTATGTCTGTCGTACATATCCTCCGGTATATCATACTGATCAAAAATTACAGGGCGGCGATAGACATCCGCCTCATTGAAGTAGCGAATCCGGTCTTGTTGATTTTTCCATAAATACTCTTCATATCCGGAGGTATGTAAACGAAACTGAGATTCATAGTAATTGGCAAAACCTTCGTTTAGGGGTAAATTGGCCCAGTCTTTTGCTGTTATTAAATTGCCAAACCACTGATGGATTACTTCATGCAGCAATAAATCCTGATTACAGAGATAGGGAGCCATCCGTTGGTTAAACTGAACACCATCGTACAAAATCGTTGCCGTGGTATTTTCCATACCGCGTGCGATGTAGTTGTGAACAGGTGCCTGGGAATATATGGGATCCCAGGGATACGGAACTCCGGTAACATTTTCAGAAAAACGGATCATCTCAACCGTATTTTCATAGACAAGATGGACGTAGGGTGCATACTCCGGTTCAATGTAATATCTGTATAAGTATCCATCTCTGATTTCCTCGATAATTTCAAACTCCCCTACTGCCAGGGCCAGTAAATAGGGTGCGTGTGGCTGACTTAGTTTCCAGTAATCGGTTCTTAACGAATCACCTGCAATGATTTCACTTTTTTTCAACAGGCCGTTTGAGAGTGTTGAAAAACGGGGCGGCACAGAAATCCATACTTCCTGTGTCATCCTTTCTGCAGGATGATCTATCGTGGGAAACCAGAAGCTGTTGTCTTCCGGTTGGCCGAGTGTCCAAACCTGGGTTGGTTTAACGGGATCCTTTCCGTCTGCATTCACAAAATATAAACCCCGTTCCGGTGGAAAGGATACAAAATCTATGGCAATGATTAGCGTGTCGCCCGGCGTGAAGGTTTCCTCCAGTTCAATGGTAACAACAGCGGAATCTTGCTGGTGGGTATACTTGCGATGATCGGGCAACGCGTACACCGAGTCTATGCGCATCGTTTTCGCATCCAAAGTTAGCGTAGACTGCGGTTGCTTGCTGGTGAACAGCAATTCGGTTTTACCAAGAACCTGTTCTTTGGAAAAATCGAACCGTACCCAGAGCTTTTGGTGATGAAGATCCCAGGTACGCTCTCTCAATGTTTGTTTTGGGCCATATGGAATATACCAGTCCTGCTGAACGGGCACTATAAGTGTTTCTTCTTCATATTCATGATCCCAAAAAAGATGTGTGCATCCCCAAATCAGGAAAATGGATGAAATAAGGAGAAGTATTTTGACGTTATTGAGTCGCATCTTATTAACAATTAATTGATTATGGGAACTGTAAAATCGAAAGGGTGCATTATGTGAATCGCTCATAAATCCGTAGATTTGTATTTTGACTAAAGATAAAGCTCTTACTATTATTGAGGGCGATTAATCATGTACTCGATTTTTTAGAATATCCCCGTTTTTCTTAATTATTCCAAAAATATGCCTATTGACCACAAGACGTTAAACAAGGTTTTTGCAGCGTTTTCCTTTGTCACCGCTTTTGTACTGTATCTGCTTACGTTACCGCCAACCGCAAGTTTTTGGGATTGTAGTGAACGGATTGCATGTTCCTATGCATTGCAGATTCCACATCCACCGGGTGCTCCTCTTTATTTATTGCTTGGAAGAGTCTTTTCCATGTTTGCAGGACCTGCTTCGGCCGCGTATATGATTAATCTGATGAGCGCGATGGCTTCCGCGGTAACGATCATGCTGCTCTATTTAATCGTCGTTCGATTTGTACGCGAATTCAAGGGATATGACATCGACAACTATTCTTTTACGGACAGAATCAGTATGTATGGCGGAGGGCTCATAGGTGCACTCACCTTTGCAGTTACCGACAGCCATTGGTTTACTTCGATTGAAGCAGAAACCTATGCGTTGTCATTGATGTTTACAGCGCTTGTCGTCTGGCTGGTGCTAAAATGGTCTGAAAACCATGAAAACATCAGAAACGAACGTTGGTTGCTTTTGATAACCTTTCTGTTTGGCCTTGCCTTTGGAGTTCACCTGCTTAGTTTGCTTGCCATATTCTTTGTCGGTCTGATCATTTATTTTAAAAAATATGAATTTAGTCCGGTTTCTTTTCTCATAGCGTCTGCCATTTGTGTCGGTGTGTTCTTTGCCATATTTCCGATTACGATTATTCAGCTTCCCTCGTTGGCCGGAAACGTTTCTGGTATAACAGGCGGAATGATTGGCCCGATTGTCTTCTTGTTTTTATTTGTTGCAGCTCTCTCGTTTGCAATATATTGGACACACAAGAAAAATTACAGAACGGTAAACATCTGGCTTTTAGGATATATGCTTATCCTTATCGGATATTCAAGTTATTCAATGATATATATCCGTTCACAGGTAAATCCGGGAATCGATCAGAACTCCCCGGACACCGTGGAGTCCTTTATCAGTTATTTAAAAAGGGAGCAATATGGAGCGACTCCCCTCCTGCGTGGTAACAGCTATGATAATTCCCTTGGAACCATTGACCGTGATAACGAAAAGCTGCTTCCAAGAAGATACTCTCCGGAGCCAAGGCATACTCAGAAGTATGCACAATATCGCAGCGACAGCCACTTTTTGTTCAGTTATCAGCTGAATCACATGTATTTCCGGTACTTTGCCTGGAATTTCATCGGAAGGGACAGCGATATGCAGGATGCCCGTTGGGTTTCAGGATTATCGGACAGTGATTTTTCAGATAATCCGGCACATAATACTTTCTTTTATCTACCCTTTTTAATTGGATTACTGGGAATGTTTTTCCACTTCTCCAAAGACTGGAAACGGGCTTTTTCTGTGCTTGTGCTTTTTGTTGCCACCGGCATTGCCATTGTGCTGTATCTTAACCAGACACCGTTTCAGCCCAGGGAGCGGGACTATTCATATACCGGATCTTTTTTCGCATTTTCTATATGGATAGGAATTGGAGCTTCCGGAATCCTTGAATTTATTGCCCGTGCTCTGAAGGAAAACAAAATCGCTTTGTATGGGGCTATCGGGCTTTTAGCGGTAGCATTGCCGATTAATGTGGGATCACAGACCTATCAGAATAATGACAGAAGTCTGCGATATGTGGCTCCGGATTATGCGTATAATTTACTCAACAGTACGGCGCCGTATGCCATTTTATTTACCAATGGCGATAATGATACCTTTCCTCTGTGGTATTTACAGGAAGTAGAAGGTATACGAACGGATGTGCGTGTCGTTAACCTGAGTCTTTTGAATACCGAATGGTATATCAAACAGATGAAAAACCTGTGGAATTACGACTCCCCTCCTGTTCCTATTGATCTCAGCGATGCGGAAGTGAGCCGGCTAAATGACAAATTCCGGTTTCAGCGTCCGGGTGACTTTCACCAACCGGGAGATATGAGTATTCCTGTCGATGTGGACTTTCTGAAACGCTTTTATGCCGGAGAGGTGGATGATTTTGCCTGGGCACCTGAAGAAATACGTGAAGAAATGGGGTTTGGGGTTCCTTGGGATGAATTGGATGATGAAGTACGCTGGTCGTTCGAGGGTACTTTCCTTACCAGAGACCGGGATGGAAACGATCTTTTTTATACCAGAATTCAGGACGATATGGTGCTCGAAATTCTGCGCACAAACCGCTGGGTTCGTCCGGTTTATTTTGCAACAACGGTTGCAAGAGACGGGCAGCTAAACCTCGGAGACTATTTCCGGCTGGAAGGCAAAGCGTTTCGGGTGGTACCATTCAAAATGAATGGAAAAATTGACAAGGAAATTCATGGTGAACGATTGAGAAGATTCCAACTCAGAGAAGCTAATAACGAGAGGGCCTATTTTGATGAGAATATTCGGCGTATGCTGGATAATTATCGGACAATTATTCACCGGCAGATTCGGGAATATCTTCATACCGATCCGGAAGAAGCCATTTCCTGGTTGAACTGGGCTGAAGAACTCATACCGTTTACCAGTGTTCCGGGGGATGCGACTTCAATTCTCAATTTTGCATACCGATATGCACAGCTTGGAGTTTCGGATCGTGCTCTCAAACTCTCAGAGATGGCACGCAAAGACCTGGATCGCTCTTTTACAGGTTTCCTGAATGATCTTAATCGGGTCGAAGCAGAACTTGATCGTCTGAATACACGTCTTTCCGATGCCCGGTCTGGTTCAGAGAGAAGCCGGATTCAGAACCGGATTCAGGCGATGCAACAAATACGACAACAACATGTCAGAGAAATTTCGTACGAGGCCAGCCGGTATATGATTATTCAAAGAGTGTATTACATGAATGATATGGATAGCCAGGCTGAAGAAATTACACAGTTTATCGCAGAAGTTACTAATGACCGCCTGCCATTCCCGGGTTCCAGGGAGGAAAACAGACAACAGATAAGGAATATTTTCAGTGATTAATCTGTGTTCCAATATTCCGTATGATGCCGTATATTATAGATACTCGTTCACTCTAACCGTTGAGCAAGAATGATTCATTCATTTTCTGAAGAAAATATTGCTGAAGTTGCAAAAATTCTTGATGCTGTACCTAAAATAAACGGCAATGTATACCGTTTTGAATTAGCGGACAGCACCTCCTCAAGAAAAATTGCATTGGAAATACACCTTGGTATCTCTATTAACAAAGAGAAAAGCAATCTCATTTCTGTCTATACCAGAGAAGCATTTCTGCAGCTTCACAATTGTACCGCCTTTATCGCAAGTGAGGTATTAAATCAGATTACTTTTTTCGGTCAGGATGGAAATCGTATATCTGGACTGATCATTGAAAAAGAGGCCGGATGCAGTCTTTATTCAAATGTAGATGAAGCGCTGTTAAAAGGCGACTTCACAAAACTGCCTCCCGAGGTTATGATGTGCAGTGTTGCACTTTCATTAACAGAGTCGGTTGATTTTGAAGGATTTAATTTCGACGACTAATTGCGATAATTGTTTTATTCTTTGCATCTTGCAATCAAGCCCATCATATAGAGTTTTTAATCAAACAAGTGGAGAGATTTGTTTTTCTGAAAATGATCTTGAAGCATTGGTCAAGTCTATTGAAGCTAACGAGAAGTGTCATTTCAACTTGATTGAAGTGGTATTTGTATCGGAAGATGAAATTTTAAAAATCAACAGACACTATCTGAAGCACGATTATGTAACAGATATTATCACGTTTCCCTACGAGGAAAACCGTGACTCTCTGGAGGGAACACTTTATTGTTGTTATCCAAAAATTTTAGAACAAGCAAAAGCATTCAGCATTCCGGTACAAAGAGAAGCTATGCGCATCGTCATTCACGGTTTACTGCATCTGGCCGGTTTTAATGATAAAACAAAGGAAGAGAAAGAAACCATGCGGTTAAAAGAGGACTTTTATCTCGAATTATTCTTTAATGAGGTAATCTGAATGAATCAGAATGTAATTGATTTGATCATCTTTTTTATAAAAAAAATGCAGGTGGGAGTTCATCTGAAGGATATTTCGCGTGAAAAAATAAGCGGGTATAATGAGTCCGAAATAAGTGCAGCCTATTCCTGGTTATTACAAAAGTACGAGAAAGGGCGTTTTCAACCGGATTTGATTTCATCCCGCACTCTTCCGGCACCACGCATTTTGCATCCTGCCGAAAAAAGCAGAATATCCAAAGAAGCGTATGGATATATGGTAGAGTTATACTATTTAAATGTTATTACCGCTTCTCAAATGGAAAGAATGATAGAGCACTTACTGTTTGAGCATGATGAAGTTGTTGACCCGTCAGATATTAAAAACAGATTGGCCGACCTGCTCTTTAAAGAAGAATATCCGGCAACAGAGAACCGTACCCAAAACCTGAAAGGCACGGAATCTATTAATTAGACTGAGGTTCTCAAATGATTTTGATTCTTTGGGCCGGATTATGGTTATCTCTGGCTTTTTTTCTGTTTACATCTGCAATATTAGTTCATAATTATTTGCATTTCAAGTCTTTGGAAACTTCAGAGATAGAGATCTCTGAAGATAAACCAATGGTTTCCGTTCTTATTCCATCAAGAAATGAGGGCCAGACTTTACCAAAGCTGCTTGAAAGTCTTGAGAAACAGGACTACTCTGAAATAGAAATCCTTGTTTTGGATGACGGTTCCGAAGATAACACCAAGCAGGTCGCCGATCAGTTTGCACGGAATTCTTCTTTTGAGATGCGCGTCATCAGCGGGGAACAGCGACCAGAAGGCTGGCTTGGAAAAAACTGGGCTTGCCATCAACTAAGTCAGGCAGCGCGAGGTTCTCTCCTATTGTTTTTGGATGCCGATACCTGGCTGGATGCCTCTGCAGTCAAACGAATGGTTGCCATGATACAAAAATACGAGTTGAACGTGCTCACCGTATGGCCACATCAATGTATGCCGACCAGGCTCGAAAAAACTGTAATTGGAACAGTTTATTCTACGGTGGCATTATATCTTCCGACTTTGTATAGTTACAAGGCTCCACGATGGATTCCAACCTCAACCCTTAAGAGAAAAACGAAGCCCTTGTTTGCCAGTGCCTGTGGACAGTGTTTGCTTTTTGACCGCGAAGCTTATCAAAGAACAGGTGGACATGCTTCTGTTAAAGGTGAAGTTGTTGAAGATGTTATGCTGGCCAGAAGAGCTGTTGCTTCTGGTGAAGTCATGAGAATGTTTCGAGGAAACGATACTTTATTTTGCCGAATGTATCAAAACAGGCAGGATCTGTTTAATGGTTTCAGAAAAAACTTTTATGCCGGCTTTGGTGGGAGGCTGTTTCCTTTTGTGCTTTCCTGGATTCTTCACCTTATCGTTTTTATTTTTCCTCCTATCCTTTTTATTTATCTGCTTATGGGGGGGCTAAACGAAACTTCCATAGGTATGCTTAAGGAAGTTTCGCTCATAGCGACCCTTATCCCCCTCTTGCAACGCTATTGGGTCGACCGACTGTATCAATGGCCGAAATCAACCGGAGCTTATTATCTTGCGGGGGTATTATGGTTCAACGTTCTTGCTGTTGTTATCCTTTTCGATCTCTTCTTTAACAGAAATATCCAGTGGAAAGGAAGAGAGATCAAGGCCTGATTTTTTTGCAAAACGATAAAATAGTTCGTCCTCGGTTACTTTACAGGCCTGGTGTCTGGAGCGAAATGCTTCCCTTTTTAAAAAGTCTTTAAGTGATGTGAAACTGGTAGAGAAATTTCTTTTTAAGAATTTGTGTAAAGCTTTTTCGTCTTGTAGTCCTGAATCGAGGGCAATTTTATATGCTGTAGCCGGCCAGTCATGTCTAATACTGTGACAAATTTGCTTGAAACGTGCTTTTCTAAGAACCAACTTTGGATTTACCTTAAATAATCTTGTGAAAATTCTGCAGAAATGAGCTCTGGAATAACCCATGATGTGAGCCCAGTCCTGAACACTTCGAACATTTAAAATGTTTTCTGACAGAATATTTATGGATAAATGAATCTGTCTGTGAGTGTAGTCGTACGAATGGTTATTGCGATGCATATTTATGAATCCCCTATTTAGTGAATGTATGACAAATGTAAAAGATGTAATAAAATGTAAAATGCTTGTATAGTTATAGAGTGTAGAAAGGACATTTCCTTACATGGGAAGTTGATTTATTTAGAAATATTAATTTTTCACAAGTTCCTACTGTCTTAACTAATAAGCTTTTACTATATTCGTTTATACATCATAATGTGTTTTGGAAGCGGCTGAAAGAGTGAAAAGAATTGTATTTTTATTCTGCCAGTGTATCCTGAATCACTGATAAATGATTTTTATATGAGTGATCATCCTAGTCTTCTTCGATTTGTGAACTATCTGGAAATCGAGCGAAATGCTTCCAAAAATACAAGAGAAGCGTATCAGAGAGATATTTCGGAGTTTTTAGAATTTTGCAGTGTACAGTGGAATACTTCTAAGAGCCAGCTGGATATAAAAAGAATTGATCGGCTTGCTATTCGACTTTGGCTCGGAAATCTGATGGAAAAAGGTCTGGGTAAATCTACAATGGCTAGGAAAGCCGCGTCCATACGATCTTTCCTTAAGTTTTGTTATAAAAGGGGTGATATTCACCACAACCCTGCTCAATTACTGATGGTACCCAAAAAAGAGAAAAAGCTTCCGGTTACGGTTCATTCTGGTGAAATGGAGCGTCTTTTAAATCTCATGGGTCATGATACGGTAAGTGGAATTCGCGATGCAGCTGTTTTTGAACTTTTATACAGTACGGGTATCCGGCTTTCAGAGTTGACCCAGCTCAATACAGACCATATTAACGTATGGCAAAAGCGCATAAAGGTAATAGGAAAAGGGAATCGGGAAAGAGTCATTCCTTTTGGAGAAAAAGCTGCTGAAGTTTTAAAAAAGTATATGGAATGCAGAAGCGAACTGATAGGGAAAAAAACTAAAAAAGAAGATGTATCATCCCTATTTATGACGGACACAGGAAGACGTATATACCCCAGATGGGTACAGAGAAAGACCGAGCATTATATTGGCCGGGTATCTGAAATATCCAAAAAAAGTCCGCATGTGATTCGCCATAGTTTTGCAACGCATCTTTTGAACAACGGTGCCGGTATTCGGGTGATCAAGGAACTATTAGGACACCGGGACTTGTCGGCCACGCAAATCTACACTTCTGCAAGTGTGGAACATTTAAAAAAGGTCTATAACCAGGCCCATCCAAGAGCGGATTTTCAAGATCAATGATCGAAATTTCTGAACTAATAACTTAAACGAGGTAGAGATATAATGAATACAACGTTTACCGCGAGAAAATTTAATGCCAGCCAAAATCTGCAGGATTTTGCCACTGAAGAAATTCAAAAACTGAATCGATATTATGATGGAATTTTATCGGTTGACATAGTTTTAGAACCGACTCCGGATAACGATGAACCGGCAAAAGCAGAATTGACTGTAAAAGTAAAAAACGATTTGCTGAATGCTACCGAAAAAGGAGTTGCCTACGAACATGCTCTCCGTTCGGCTGTTGATAATATGCGCAGACAGCTTATAAAATATAAAGACAAGAGATTTTCACGTTAAAACAACGCAAGGGGCTGGCCGTCAGCCCCTTTTATTTTACTTTAACCACTACTAAATCATATCCGACAACCTGCCATGCCATTACGGAATGTAGAGGCCATCCCCAGAAAAGAGCGTATATCCGTTACTTTTCTTATTGACCAACTTAAAAATAACCTGGATTTGGATCTGAATCCATGTTTTTCGGAAGTTTCAACCGACGACAGATGGATAACCGATACGGATTTACACCGACCCGGGCTGGCACTGGCCGGTTACGTTGAACTATTTACCCATCACAGAATTCAGGTTATTGGAAACAGCGAAAGTCAGTATATCAGTCATTTGGGGTATGAAGCCTGCAAAGAGTCTTTTCAAAAGCTTACACAGTTTCCTATTCCTGTTATTTTTCTTACCGATAATAATGTAATGCCTGATTCCTTTTTGGAAATGTCCAAAAAGGCTGGAATTCCTGTGTTTCAAACCCCTATGGAAACCACGGAATTTATGTTCCTTGTCCGTGACTTTCTTGAGGATCAGTTTGCCGTTCAAACCATGGTACATGGTTCTGTTGTGGATGTGTACGGTGTTGGAATATTAATTCTTGGAAAGTCCGGTATCGGGAAAAGCGAAGTAGCCCTGGATCTGGTTGAACGAGGCCACCGTCTCGTATCGGACGATGTCATTATTCTTACTAAAAAGAACAATGTACTTATTGCCTCCCCTACGGATATAAATAAGCACTTCATGGAAATTCGCGGCCTGGGGATCATTGATGTCATGTCTATGTTCGGGATCCGTTCCATCCGTTATCAAAAAAGAGTTGAAGTGATTTTAAACCTTAGTTTGTGGGATGATACGCAGCACATTGACCGAACCGGTCTAAACAAGGCCAGTGAAAAAGTGCTTGGGTTAAATATTCCTCTTATCAACCTACCAATAACACCGGGAAAAAACATTACCGTTATTGCTGAGGTTATAGCAATGAACCACCTTTTGAATAATTACGGCTACGATTCGGCAAAAACGTTTCAAAAGAAAATCCAGCAAAGAATTTCTGAGAAAAAAGCCGGCAGTCCGGTTATTCAGCGGGCCGTTAATTATTTCGAAGGTGATTTGGAGTAGTGGCTTTTAACCTGTGTTTTTAATATTATGTTTAAAATATATTGATCGATAATTTCATACAGTAGGGCCACTTTAACAGGTCTGATTTTTCCTTGAATAACACGAAAAAAAGGTATTGTTTTGAAAAACTACTTTTTTTATGATGAAAAAGAGTGCGAATTTGTTCCGGTAACATATCGCCCGTCTGAAAGGATTATTTACACCTTAAGTTTATGGATTTTATGTGGTACTGTCGTTAGTGCAGTGTCTCTCTCCATGTTAACTTATGTTGTTGGTTCTCCTGCTGAAATAGCCCTAAAAGCAGAAAACAAAGCACTCTATTCTCAATTACATGACACAAAACGAGTGATTGAACAACTGGATCATCAGATGCAGCAAATTGCTCAAACAGACAATGAACTGTATCGTACAGTATTGGGCATTGATCCCATTTCTGAAGATGAAAGACGTGCGGGGATTGGAGGTGCCGACAGATATTCAAATTTTGATGTATATAGTGCGGATGCAGCGGACCTATTACGATGGACGGTAAGTAACCTTGAAAGCATCGAGCGTCGAATTAACATTCAAAAAGTAAGTTTTGAGGATATAAAGAGGCATTATAATGAGAATCAGGATCTGATGAGAAATATTCCAGCCATTCGCCCGATTAATGGTATGATTCTGAGTGGTTATGGAATGAGAAGGCATCCGGTACTCGGATATAACAGGATGCATGAGGGGGTTGATTTTCGTGCAAGGGTTGGTACCCCCATTTATGCAACAGGCGATGGAGTGGTTCGATCGGCCAGCCGGCGTGGAACCTACGGACTCATGCTTGTCATTGATCATGGGCACGGATATGAAACCCGTTATGCTCATTTATCTTCTATAGCCGACGGGTTACGGCCGGGAACGAAGGTAGAGCGAGGCCAGGTGGTCGCAAAAAGCGGTAATTCAGGAGTAACCAGTGGCCCGCACCTGCATTATGAAGTAAGGCAAAATGGAAGGCCGGTAGATCCTCTTAACTACATGTTTGCTGATTTAACTCCTGAGGAGTACATCGAGTACCAGCGTATTGCACAAACCAATCCATATTCCATGGATTAACCTCTCATAAGATCCTCGACTACGTATAGCAGTCCTGTTGCAAGGTGTAGGTTTCTCTGTACCAGGAGGAGTTTAATAAAAGCTCTTCGTGTGTTCCTTTTTCGGTGATCCTCCCTTCATGCATAACAACAATTTCATCAAATTTGTCCATCTGCACAAATCGATGGGTTACCCAAAGTACCGTTTTTCTGCAGGCTAAGGTATGAATCGTTGATAAGAGCAACGATTCTGTTAGTGTATCCTGATTGGTCGAGGGTTCATCAAGAATCCAGGTACTGGTGTTTCTTAATACAGCTCGTGCAAGTGCCAGGCGTTGACGTTCTCCCCCACTCATGCTTTTTCCGAATTCTCCGATAAGCGTTTCTAGTCCATCTGGCAGAGATTGGTACCATTCAAATAAAGAAACGTCTTTCAGTGACTGGATCAAGGTCTCCTCTTTTGCAGTGGTGTCAGCAATAAGAAGATTGTTTCTCAATGTATCATTAAAAATGTAGCTGTTTTGCTCTATGACAGAGATATCATCTAACGGTACCGTTGATATAGATCCGTTTTCAGATTTATAGAACCCGGATATCAAGTGGAGAATAGTACTTTTGCCGCAACCCGTTGGGCCGACCAGCGCTTTCTTTTCACCGGGATTAACTGTGAGGGATATATCGTGCAAAACCGGCCTGACGTTATACGAGAAACACACTTTCCTGAGATCAATGCGAGGTGCTGAAGCTGAGTTTACATGTTGATCAGAATGCTCGTCCTTTTCTGTTTCGGTATGGACCTGATCGGTAAGAGCATAGATATGACGTGCAGACTGCAAGGAATGTCCAAGGTACTGATATGCAGAGCCAAGATTTTGAGTGGCTTCAAAAGAAATCATTACTGTAAATGCCGTAAGAGCCATAAAAATCCGATCCAGGGAGCCACTCGCTATTTCCGTATATGAAAAGATGAGCGCCAAAAGTACGGCACTAAAAACGATAACTACATAAAAGGCATCCTGAAATGCAGATAATCTTGATTGTTTTTTTTCTATTTCAAGGGAATGATTAAACAGATGAAGGCTCTTTTGTTTCTGTGCCCCGGGCAAATTAAACAACTTTATTTCTTCCATTCCCTGGATGTGTTCAATCCAGAAATGGCGTGTTTCTTCATTAACCCGAAGTTGCTTTTCTCCATAGCCTGAGTTAAGGTGCATAACCCATAAAGGCAGAGCGATTCCATTCAAACCTAAAAAAAGAAGCATAACCCACGCAGCAGCCATACTTATGTGGCTCAGGAAATAAAACGAGGCCAGAGAAGCGAGTAGTGCAATAGCTGTTGGTGCAACGACCCTGAGGTAAAAGTTTTGTAGTTCGTCTACGTCAGATGTGATGGCAGACAACAGACTGGAAGATCGAAATGTGTCCGTAACAAAAGCTGGTAAACGACTGATTTTAGAAAAAAACGTTACACGGATATATGAAAGGATCCGGAAAGTGGTATCGTGTGAAATAAGTCGCTCCAGATAGCGAAGTACTCCGCGGCTTATACCGAAAAACCGCACCGCTACAATCACCAGGATCATATCAAGAATGGGAGGCTGAAGTGCCGCCCAGGAAATCAGGTATCCCGAACTGGCCATTAACCCAATAGCTGCACAAATGGTCAATAAACCAAGAAAAATGGACAGCAGGATGTACCATTTGTAGGGAATAAGCAGTTGAGTGAGCTTTCGAAGAAGCATGGTTTTAAGGTCGTGGAGTAGTATGGTTGTGAAAAAGAGCTCTGTAATGATCATTATATTGCATTAAATGCGTATGGGTTCCTTCATAAGCCCTGTTTCCTTCCAGAAAAACAATATGATCTGCTGAAACAATAGAACGAAGGCGATGCGCAATCACCATCACGGTTTTATGACGTTCTTTGGTAAGAGTTGTAAGCGACGTATGGATTTTTGCTTCGGTTTGGGGATCAAGTGAAGACGTTGCTTCATCCAATATCAGGACGTCAGAATCCTTTAAAAAGGCACGTGCAAGACCAAATCTTTGTCTTTCTCCCCCACTCAGTTTCAGGCCTCTTTCGCCGATAGGGGATTCGTAAGATTCGGGGAAACTTTCTATCGTTTCATGAATACCCGCCTGCTTTGCTGCATGGATTAGGTCTGCGTTTTTTGCATCCGGCCGGGCCAGTTTGAGGTTATCCCAGGCGGGCATATCAAAAAGCCAGATGGTTTGACTTAATAGAGAAAGATTTTCAAGCCACTCTTGTTCGGATATATGTTGTAATGGCACTTCGTTAATCAGAATGTTACCATGGTCTGGCAGATACTGTTTCAGAAGAAGTTTCGTTAAGGTTGTTTTTCCTGAGCCACTTTTACCTGCAAGAGAGGTCCATTTCGCAGAGGGTATCGAAAAAGAGCAATTTTCAAATACCGGTTGCTTACTTCCGGGATATGTAAAAGAAACCTGGTCAAAGCGTATGTTTAATGGAGAGTCTGGAACTCTTGCAGTTGGAGTATAATCCGGAAGGATACGCTTGCTGTCCAGTACATCAAAAATGGATTGTGCAGATTCTTTGGCTTCCATTCCGACGTGATGCTGAGCGCCGAGGGATCGAAAAGGAAGATAATAATCCGGGGTAAGCAACAGTATAAAAAGCCCCGTTCTGAAATCAATACTTTCTGTTATCAGGCGGACTCCTATTTCTACTGCGATCAGTGCGGTCGCAACAGACGCAAACAATTCAAGCACCAGAGCTGAAAGAAACGCGATCTTCAAAACACTCATGGTGTCTGATCTGAATTGATCACTGGTTTGATGAATGAGTTGTCTTCGTGTACTTAAGTGTTGAAACACACGGAGGGTTCGAAGTCCCTGAATGCTGTCGAAGAAATAGTGGCTTAACCTCTTGAGGGTTTTCCATTGCTTTTGACTGTCTGAAGATGCTTTCGTCCCGATCAATGACATAAAAACAGGGATCAGAGGCCCGGTCAGCAGCAAAATAAGTCCACTTAACCAATCCTGAAAAAAGACAAAAAGAGCGAGTACAACCGGAACGATCAGAACGGTCAACAAAGCAGGAAGATAGGCTGAAAAAAACAAGGATATTTTTTCTATTCCATGTACAAATATAGAGGATGTTTCACCACTATTCTGCTTTTCTGTCCACGTGCTTCCCAGGGAAAGCGTTTTCTGTACAAGGTCTTTTTTCAGCCTGAAAATGAGTAGTGAAGCAGCGTTAAGAGACTGTAACCTGTATAGCCAAATGAGAGCTCCACGAACAAATATAGAGGCTGCGAGTAGGAAAAAGTATCTCTCAAGGTCAGAGATACTTTTTCCTCCCATAAAAAGGCCGTCAAGGATTCCGGATAAGGCCGCCATCATAACGATGATACTTATGGCTTCCATAAACAAGAGCGAAGCGATAAGAATCCAGCGCTTTTGATCTTCTTTTGCTAAGGAAAACAGGCGCCTGGTTATCCCTGAATGCATAGGGGTATCTGTTACTTAAGAAATGCTAAATTGAATGGTAATGCAGCGTTTGTGATTAGTCTTTAGGAATTGCATCTCTGGTTACCCGTTCTTTAAATACCCAGTAGCTCCAGCCCTGGTATGCAAGAATTATAGGTATGAAGATCAGTGCAAGAACGGACATGATGGTGAGCGTCAGATCACTGGAAGAGGCATTATAAATGGTCAGATGATACTCTTCAGAGATCGTTGAAGGCATGACCAATGGAAAAAGCCCCTGAAAAACAACGATACTTCCAAATACAATGGTGCTTCCGGTAGCGGCAAAAGCCCACCCATTCCTGTTGATACGTATAAAGAGATATACTGCAACAAAGGAAACAATGGCGATCATAGGCAATGTTCCCGGAATAATGCCAAATTCGTCAAAAAGAACAGTGTAGCGATAGCCGGAGACGGCAAAAATAAGTAAAACTATACCCACAGGTAACCACAGCCATTTGGCGACTTTTTCGACACGTTCGCACAATTCGTCGGTTGTCCTGAGTGACAGAAAGATCGCTCCGTGAAGTGTAAATAAAAGCAGAGAAGCCACACCTCCTAACAGGGCATATGGGTTTAATAACTCCAGGAGTGCCCCGGTAAAGTTCATATCACTTCCAATGGGCAGCCCCATTACGATATTTGTGAAAGCTACTCCCCAGAGAAATGCAGGCACTGCACTTCCCCAAAAAATGAAATGATCGGCTGTTTTTCTCCACCATGTATGGTGCAATTTGCTTCTGAACTCAAAACCAACAGCCCGCACTATCAGGGCCAGCAGGATCAATAGCAGTGGAAGGTAAAAACCGCTGAATAATGTAGCATACCAATGTGGAAAAGCGGCAAACATGGCTCCACCGGCGGTGATAAGCCAAACTTCGTTGGCATCCCAGAAAGGCCCGATCGTGTTGATAGTCACTCTCCTGTCTGTTTCATCTTTACTTACAAACGGCATGAGAATACCCACCCCGAAATCAAATCCTTCCAGAAAGAAATAGCCTATAAAGAGTACGGCAATAAGTACGAACCATATGATTTGAAGATCCATGGGATTACATCCTTTTTTTAATACGTGTGAAGATTCTTTTCAACTCCTTCGGTTTCTTCCGGGGCACCCTGTTTTCCAAAATACCATACCAGATAGAAAGCGGCAGCAGCCAGCAAGCCATACACCAGTCCGAAGGCGGCCATACTAATCCAAATAGAACTACTATAGACAGAAGGAGAAACACCATCAGCGGTTAACAGCAATTCATATACAACCCATGGCTGACGGCCCATTTCAGCGACAATCCAACCAGCCGTATTGGCAACAAAGGTAAAAAAGATCATCGAAACAGCCACCTTATGAAAACGATTCCGGGTACCCAGTTTGTTCTTCCACCATAACCAGAGGCCATAAAAAGAAACAAAAATGAAGATCATACCGAGTCCTACCATGATCCGGAAACTCCAGTAAATAATGGCTACTGGCGGCATATAATCTCCCGGGCCGTGCTTCTCTTCCATCTCAGCCTGAAGTTCATTCAGTCCACGGACTTCAGCCGTCAGGTTGTTATGAGCCAGTACAGAAAGCATGTAAGGGAGGCGTATTTCCCTTTTGCTGGTACGTTCCTCCTGATCGATAATGGCAAATAGTGAAAAACTTGCAGGCTCTTCAGTATCCCACAGTCCTTCCATCGCAGCCATTTTCATAGGCTGAGACTGAACCGTATCTTGTGCCTGATCATGTCCTGTGGTAGCTGTAAGAAGACTGGCAACAGCTGTAAATACCAAAGCTATTTTGGCAGACTTCAAAAAGATCTCCGGATCTTTATTACGGAGGATCATCCAGCCACTCATTCCAAGAACAAACATCCCTCCTGTTATAAATCCGCCCAAAATGGTATGAGGCATCTGTACCAGTAATCGCTCATTCATTAAAATGGCGACAAAATCGGCCAGTTCTGCCCTTCCACCTACCAATTCATAACCAACAGGAACCTGCATCCAGGAATTTGCCATTAGAATCCATACAGCCGAGAGATTAGATGCAATAGCTACCAGCCAGATACAGGCAAGGTGCACCGGTTTTGAAAGCCGGGTCCAACCAAAAATCCAAAGACCTAAAAAAGTGGATTCAATGAAAAAAGCGGTTAATGCTTCAATAGCAAGCGGTATGCCGAAAATATCGCCGACAAAACGGGAATACTCTGACCAGTTCATTCCAAACTGAAACTCCTGAACAATACCCGTTACAATACCCAGTGTAAAAATGATGACAAAAAGCTTTCCAAAATATTTTGTAAGGCGTTTATAGTGCAGGTCTCCGGTTTTATAGTAAAACGTTTGAAGGATGGCAACCAAAATAGAAAGTCCCAGTGTTAATGGAACAAAAATAAAATGATACACCGTGGTTATTCCAAATTGCCACCGGGCAAGTTCCAGTGCTTCCATAGATTTGTTCGTTTATTTATTATAGCGGTAATATGTTCGGCACATAGACATGATTGTAAATTATAAAAAAAGCGATAAGTGTTAAGATAGTATGAAGAAATCAATAAGTGGTAGTTATTCTTATAGAGCGGGTCAATAATTCAATTAGTTATTAATTATTGATCTGTTATTTTCATTGTCTATTTTATGAAAGAAAAAGTAACAAAAGCCCATCAGAAGTAATTTATGGGGTTAAAGTGATTGTTGGTAGTGGATGAAAAAGGATAATATTAATTCAAAAAAATCAGAGTTAAGATATCCGGTGTTGGAGTCGGATGCTTTTTCCCCTGACCAGGTTGCAAAAAGAGTCGCAACTACCGGAGTGAAAAAAGTGGGCCTTCCTTTTGTTTCAACACTTGCACTGGGTATTCTTGGCGGTGCTTTCATATCCATGGGAGTGCTATACGAGCAAGTTATTCGTGTTGCTGCGGCTGATGGTTCAACGGGCCTCTCTTTTTTAGCGCCTATCATGTACTCTATGGGATATATGATAGCTTTTATTTCAGGTGCCGAGATCTTTACAACCAACAATCTTGCAGTAATGGGACTGGCCTCAAAGAAAATAAAAACCTGGTCACTGATTAAAAACTGGACGTATGTTTTATTCGCCAATGCAATAGGCGCAATAATGATTGCAGGTATGTTGTTTTACTCCGGAAAACTTGCCGATGAAGAGGGAGCGCTTATCCTGCAGATTGTTACGGCTTCTTCAGAACGCATAGAGTATAAAAACATAGAAATATTTTTCCAGGCTACCTTTGCCAATTTTTTGATATGCGGAGGCGCATGGGTTGCAATGGCAGGAAAAACCATAACAGACAAGGTTCTGGCGTTAGTCCTTCCCATATCTGCTGTTTCGGCACTTGGATTTCAGCATTGTGCAGGAAACATGATGCCTATGTTTCTGTCCCTTATGACGATTCCTAATATTGAGGTCAACGGGGTTGCAGAATCTGTTACGTTTTTAAATGTAGTTGAAAACCTAACCGTTGTTGCCGCAGGCAATATTCTCGGCGGTGCCGTATTGGTGGGTTTAATCTATTACTTGATCTACATTAAAAAGCCCTGGCAATAACCGATCGTCCGGGTTTATCCCATCGTGATTTAATCTTTTGCCATGGAACGCGCCATCCATTTTTCAGCTTCTACGATGATCATGACCAATACACCGGCACCTGCTACGAGTCCCCAGTGGTATAATGAAATAGGAGCTGTTTCGAAGGCAATGTTCAAAAATGGCAGGTATGTGAATAACAGCTGAAGCACGAACAGCGCACCAATTGCAATAAATACATATTTGTTGGAGAAGAAATCTGTAGAGAATACACTGCCATGAAACTTTCTGCAATTCAAAAGATAAAATACCTGACCTGCCACAATGGTATTGACAGAGATGGTACGAATAACCTCGATATCAAATCCGGATCCGGTGGCATAGCGATTCATCAGGAAGGTGAATCCGCCAATTAGTACAGAAACCATAACGATTCTCCAAAGAAAGTATCCACCCAGTATGGGTTCGTCCGTTTTCCGTGGTTTCAAATCCATTACCCTTTTTTCTACCGGTTCAAAAGCGAGGGCAAGAGCCAGGGTGACGGCAGTAACCATGTTTACCCACAGTATTTGTGCAGGGGTTATAGGCATGGTTATTCCAAGAATAATGGCCGCAATCAGCACCAGGGCTTCTGCTCCGTTTGTAGGTAACACAAACAGAATGGTTTTTCTGATATTATCGTACACCGTACGGCCTTCTTCTACAGCATTAACAATAGAAGCAAAGTTATCATCGGCTAAAACCATTTCAGAGGCATCTTTGGAAACCTCGGTTCCTTTTATCCCCATTGCAACGCCAATATTGGCCCGTTTCAAAGCCGGAGCATCATTTACACCATCACCGGTCATAGCTACCAGCTGATTCTTCTCCTGCAGAGCTTTCACGATACGGAGCTTGTGCTCCGGACTGGTACGGGCATATACATTTGTATCCAGCACAGACTGCTTAAGCTCGTCACCGGACATTTTTTCCAGCTCGTTGCCAGTAACTACATTACCTCCATCTTGATCAATTCCAAGTTTTTCTGCTATTGCAGAAGCTGTTATAGCATGGTCTCCGGTGATCATGATTACACGGATCCCGGCATTTTTACACTGTTTGATGGCCTCATATGCTTCATCACGCGGTGGATCAATAATTCCGGTAATGCCGGAAAACA
This sequence comes from Balneolaceae bacterium ANBcel3, assembly GCA_030012235.1. Taxonomy (GTDB): domain Bacteria; phylum Bacteroidota; class Rhodothermia; order Balneolales; family Natronogracilivirgulaceae; genus JASCXY01. The sequence continues at coordinate 24,479 of JASCXY010000012.1, forward strand.
CCAGATCCATGTTCTCAAGGTCTTCGGGCTCCAGTGATGTTACAGAGTCGTCCAGGATTCCCCATGCTCCGGCCAGCAGCCGCTCACCCCGACCGGCAATCTCATCCATTTTTTCTTTCCAGTACGCTTTGTCTATATCCGCTTCTCCCTTTTCTGTATGCTGCTTAGCGCACATCTCAATCAACCGTTCCGGAGCACCTTTTAGATAGACTACGGTTTTATCTTCTACCCGGTTGATGGTAGCCATAAATTTATGCTCGGATTCAAAGGGAATTTCGTCTATTCTTTCAGGCTTAAAATCCTTTAATCCACCTTTGTATGCCAGTGTAACCAGCGCTCCTTCGGTCGGCGAACCATTCAACTTCCACTGACCTTCCTTTTTCTCAATAGAAGCATTATTACATGCCCGAAGTACTCTGAGCATATGCAATAGTACGGTTTCATTTTCAACAGAAACCTCATTGTCGTCTTTGTTTATAGAACCTTCATCTGAATATCCGGAGCCACTAACGTTATATTCTGAATCCGCTGTAACGATCGACTTAACGGTCATTTCATTTCTGGTCAGCGTCCCAGTTTTGTCTGTACATATAACACTGACAGAGCCCAGTGTTTCAACCGAGGGTAATTTTCTGATAATGGCATTTCGCCTGGCCATACGTTGTACACCAATAGCCAGCGTAATAGTGATGATCGCAGGGAGTCCTTCCGGTATAGAGGCAACGATTACACCAATCGTGGCCAAAAAAAGCTCAAACATCTCATAGTCGCGGAAGAAATAACCAAAAGCAAAGAACAGAGATGCAAAGGCTACAATAAAGACAGAAAGGCGGAGTGCAAAGGCATCGATCTTCTGAAGCAGCGGAGTGGTAAAGTCCTCTACTTCAGAAATCATCTCTGTGATTTTCCCAATTTCCGTTTTTGATCCCGTCGCTACTACAACTCCTGTTGCGGTTCCGTAGGTAACCATGGTTCCGGAAAAAGCCATACTTTTCTGATCGCCAATGATGCTTTCTTCTTCAACCGGATCCGATTGCTTTTTTACATCCGTAGATTCACCGGTGAGCGGGGATTCTTCTACCCTGAAGTTTTTCGAGCGCTGAATCCGGATATCGGCCGGAACCTTATCTCCTGATTGCAGATAAATGATATCACCCGGAACCAGATCTTTGGCATCAAGAGATACTTTTTCTCCGTCTCTGAGAACATTGGCATCCAGAGAGAGCATCTTTTGAATCCCTTCCAGTGCTTTTTCTGCTTTTCCCTCCTGGATAAAACCAACAATGGCATTAATAAACACAACGGCAAGAATGACCGCTGTATCCACCCAGTGATTCATGAAAGCCGTTATTATGGCAGCAGCGATGAGAACATAGATCAGCACATTATTAAAATGAGCGAGAAACTGAAGAAGGGCATTTTTTTTCTTCTTATCCGGTAAACTATTAGGGCCATAGGATTCCAGCCTATCGGCGGCCTCCTTCTCGCTAAGTCCCTTCTCTGCTGATGTATTCAGCTCTTCCAAAACGGAAGATATACTCATGCTATGCCATTTTTTACTCATGAATCCTCTGTCTTTTTATTACCGACGCTATTCAGCCTTGTGCTGGATAAAGCTATTGAAGAATATATAAAAAAGACACTATATATAAATAGAAGGAAGTGTCAGGAGTCTTCCTCCCTGTCGGTATGGAAGGTATAGGCCATGGCTTCAAACTGATTCATGAATCTGCGTTTACTGTACCTCGGTGCAAATTGTGCGAACTCCATCATGTAAACCCGTTCCTTTTCTTCATCAAATACGACATAATTCAGAAAAGGACCTCCCATGAGATCGTTCACCATAGTCCAGGTTCCGCGAGTTTCAAGGGCCGGATAGCCATTCATGGTAACATTGCGGGTTTCAATCGCTCGCCTGTATTCAGTGGTAATATAGGAATCTTCTCTTGTACCTCTAATGAATGAACGGTTTAAGCTGTCCCTGACGGCATGTATCCATTCTTCAGTAACTTCACTTTTATCTGATATATCCTCTTTATAGGCAAACCAAATCCAGCGATCGTTGTCATGGAGGAATCTTCGCATGGAAACAAAACCGGTTGTATCAACTCCCAGCCTGTAATCGTGTTGTACCCGTATACCAAATCCCAGTTTTTCTCTCAGGCTGTCCGCCAGGTGTTCTTGCTCACCTCTTCGGTATACCTCCCGGGTCCACCGTTCTCGTTCAACCTGATCCAGGGATTGTACGAGAGATGATCCGTCTTGTCGAATTTTATTTGCAAGGGCTTCCTCGTTACCAGATGATAAAAACAGTGTCCACTGGTCTCTGAACCAACGGTCCTTCAGTGGAAAGGCAAAGTTCCGGCCATCTTCAATTCGGGTTTTTATGTCCTCGCTCATTACGGCCCGAATAAAATCAGCCACATTGCTTTGCTCGTCAATGGGTGCAGCGAAGATGGTATTTCGAAAACTTTTGGCAAACTCAAGGTCACGGGTTGTTTTGATATCCATGAAGCGTAAATCATACTTGGCCTCCGGCCTTGGAAGCGTCATTCGCTCTTCGCCAAAGGTTTCTCGTATGGCTTCTGCAACGGGACCATCCCATTCGTCTGAGTCCATGACGACAAGTATTTCTGAAAACCCGCCCTGTGCCGATTTTCGATAATCACCATCACATCCGGAAAGGATGAGAATAGCAAAAAGCACAGGAGCATAAAGAAGCCATTTAACTGATTTCATAGGTATGAGAAGGAGTTTAGATTGGTTTGAATATGAAACTACAACAAATATAACGAATAACTTAAAGCCTTTTATATACCTTGAGGCTTACGATGGGATTCGAAACAGAATCTTACTATTGTTGTTTTCCAAACTTTAACTCATGGACAAACTGTCCGGTTTTCTTTAACCAGTCTTTTTCAGGATAGACCGAACGGATGTAGTCAATTAATGCACTTCCAACAATATAACCGTCCGACTTTTTTGCAATTAACCGGGCATCTTCATGATTTTTTATCCCAAAACCAATGAGTACAGGGTTCTTTGTGACATTTGCCTGTACACGATTGATAAAAGAATCTATGGAGGCACTGATCTCCGATCCATCCCGTGTTCCGGTAACACCCGTGACCGACACACAATAGATAAAGCCCTTACCTTTTGAATCTATGATCCGCATGCGCTCATCGGAAGTATTGGGTGCAACCAGATAAATCGGGTCTATGCGATATTGAGCACAAAGTTCATCAACACCATCCAGCTCTCCGGGAGGTACATCCGGCAGTATGATCCCATCTACTCCGGCTTCCCCGGCTTTCTCGAAAAAACGTTTCAATCCATATCTTAATACCGGATTAATGTAGCCCATCAAAACAATCGGGATGGAGGAAGATGCACGGATTTCCCGGACCATGTCGAATATTGTGTCAAGGTTGACTCCATGATCAAGTGCCACTTTACTGGCATATTGAACCGTTGGACCGTCAGCAAGAGGATCGCTGAAAGGCATACCCAACTCTATCATATCCGCACCCGATTTTTCTAATTCCAATATCAGCGGAGCGGTAGATGATGGATCGGGAAATCCGGCAGTAACAAAAAGGCTAACGATCTTCTTGTCTTTATCTTTAGAGGCAAAAAGAGATGCAATTCTACTCATGGTCATTGATTTAAAAATTCAGAAATGGTTTCCATGTCTTTGTCTCCTCTTCCGGAGCAGCAAATAACAATAATATCTGTTGGATTTGTTTTAGGCATTAATTCATTCAGATAAGCCACAGCATGTGCTGTTTCAAGAGCAGGAATGATTCCTTCTTTTGAAGCCAGAAGTGAAATGGCTTCAATGGCTTGTGCGTCTGTAATTGAGAAGTACGAAACTCTGCCCAGATCTCTCAGATAAGAGTGTTCGGGTCCGACCCCCGGATAATCAAGTCCTGCGCTGATGGAATGCGCTTCTGAAATTTGTCCGTTGATGGTCTGAAGAAGATAACTCAACGAACCATGCAAAATGCCCGGGTGGCCTGCTCTGAGCGTAGATGCATGTTTGCCAGTTTGTATGCCTTCTCCTTCCGCCTCAATACCATAAAAGGAAATATCACTGTATTCAAGCATTGGGTAAAACATACCGATAGCATTAGATCCCCCTCCTATACAGGCGATGACATGATCTGGTATACGGCCTTCTGCTTCGAGAATCTGATCAAGGGTTTCGCGGCCAATCACAGATTGGAACTCACGCACCATCTGTGGGTATGGATGCGGGCCGACGGCAGAACCAATGATGTAAAACGTGTCTTCCACATTGCTTACCCAATCCCGGATCGCTTCATTGATGGCATTACTGAGAGTTTTGGCGCCAGAATGCACCGGTCGGACTTCCGCTCCAAGCAAGCGCATACGATCCACATTAAGTTTTTGCCTTCGTATATCTTCTGCCCCCATATAGACGATACAGTCCATGCCAAATCGTGCACATACGGTTGCGGTCGCAACCCCATGCTGACCCGCACCGGTTTCTGCAATGATCCGCTTTTTTCCCATACGACGGGCAAGAAGGATTTGTCCGATGGCATTATTGATTTTATGTGCTCCGGTATGGCACAAGTCTTC
>JASCXY010000120.1 GCA_030012235.1 Balneolaceae bacterium ANBcel3
TTACTGATATTAGAACCAATAATGTTTCCAACGGCGAGTTCACCGAGTCCGCTCAGAGAGGCTTCGATGGTTACAAACAGTTCCGGACTACTGGTTCCTAATCCAATGATCATCATACCGGTTAAAAACATAGGAAGCTTATAGAACGTTGAAACACGAACGCTCCATTTAACCAATAATTCAGCTCCGGCATAGAGCAGAAGGATACCCGTAAAAATGAGCAAAAAGGAGAGGAACATAATTCAATAAAAGCCGGATCGTTATCGCCGTAAGTAAGCTTTAAAGAAGGATAGTGCGAACAACCAAGATACAAAAAAGAAAGCTGCCTGAAAGGAAATGCCTTAAAGATGCGAAAGGTACTGAAAAAGGCGCTTTCTTTTACTATTTTAAGTCCATCCATGACGGCGGTTCTGCATTCGGAAGCATGGTTCTTAATGCATTAATAGAATTCCGGACGCCGGATTTCAGAAACCGGGCCGGATTGGTTAGGAAAACTGTGGAATCTGCAATATTTTATAAGACATGAGCCACATAGTCACACATTTGTTACATATTTATGGCCGTGTCCAGGGAGTTGGGTTTCGCAACTTTGTGAACCATCATGCCCAGGAGCGGTCGGTCACCGGTTATATAAAAAATCGCAATGACGGATCGGTGGAAGTGATGCTTCAAGGGAACCCGTCTGATGTAGGATCGGTCGAAGCGGCTTGTCGAAAAGGACCGGTACTTGCTCATGTGGAGCATGTAGAGCGGTTTCCGGTAGACCCGGATGTCCATTACGAAACGTTTGAAGTACGTATTTGAAGCAGGAAGGAATTTATGCGTTTGTTTACAGCCATCACCATACCCGACCATGTGCGGGGTGAGTTGGCCGCCATTCAGCCCCAGCATCCGGAAATTCATCTGACTCCGGAGTCTCAATTGCATCTGACCATGCGCTTTATCGGTGATTGTGACAAAAATAAAACGCGAAGAATTTCGCAGGTACTGACTCACGTCTCGTTTCGGCCGTTTGACCTGACATTGCAGGGTACCGGAACATTCCGAAGCGAAGAGACGACCTCCATATTGTGGGCGGGTGTCCGGTACAACGACGTTTTAGGGGAATTATACGAATCTATTCAGCAGGAACTCTACCGGGCTAAAGTGGCTCCGGAAAACCGCACCTTTCATCCGCATGTGACGCTGGGACGGGTGCGCAGAGGACATCGCGGCAAACCGGCCGGGGAGGAAGATCCGCCTCTCACTTCGGTTCTTGATGATTTTTTTGAAGGCCCGGCTGCATCGTTTGAAACGACGTTTCATGTAGACCGTTTTCATCTGTATCACAGCCGATTGCATTCGGGTGGAGCCATACACCATTTATTGCAGGAATATCTGGCTTACTGAGAGAGACAAGCAGATTATGACGGGTCCATTCTGAGTCGGGCAGGTTTCGTTTACTATTGGCCTGTCAATATGTTATTTTATTTCTTTGACGAGTACCGGAAACGGATTTCATGGTATTCTTTGCGTCCTGAAATTCACGGGAGCATCATTCAGAGGAATGAAACATGGGAAAAAAAATAATTTTTTATACTCTGGCAGCCACAGGCGTTCTTCTTCTGCTGACGGGCATTCAAAACTTTTACCTTTTTTGGTCGGAATGGACCATCTCCGGTATTCTCGGCCAGATGTCCGGGGTGCTCTATCTCATCGGTGGATTCGTGAATATCTGGGTGGCCCGCTATGTAAAAAAAAGTTCGGAAGAGGATGGCCGGTGAGCCGGAAGCCGCAGAACGATCAGGCGGTTGCGAATGATAAAAAAGGGTGGAAGGTGGTGGTATGAGTACACCGCAACGAGTTGAGAAATAACACATGACGAATTGGATTAAAACAGTGACAGGCTCTACGTTTTTCTGGATTTTTATCATGCTGGGCGGGGGATACCTGCTTATTCTGCTTTTGATGTACCTGCTTCAGGCTTCTTTTGTCTATTATCCCTCCAGGGAAATAACCACTACACCGCAAGACCGTGGATTGGATTACGAAGACGTAAAACTTAAAACCAGCGATGGCATTATGATTCACGGCTGGTATGTCCCGGCTTCGCAAGACAGGGCGACGCTGCTGTTCTTTCACGGAAATGCCGGAAATGTATCCCACCGAATGGAAAGCATCACCTTGTTTCATGAATTGGGCCTGAACGTTCTGATTATCGATTATCGGGGGTATGGAAATAGCAAGGGTACCCCGTCCGAAAAAGGAACCTATGAAGATGCACGGGCTGCCTGGAATTTTCTCACGCAGGTAAAAGACAAAAAGCCCGAATCCATCATTCTTTTTGGCCGGTCGCTTGGAGGCGGGATCGCATCCTGGCTTGCCACTCAGACACAACCGGCTGCATTGGTTCTGGAAGCTTCGTTTACCTCTGCACCGGATCTGGCTTCTGAACTTTATCCTTTTTTACCGGTGAACCTTCTGATGCATATTCGCTATCCGGTACTGAAACATATAGCCAACACAGACGCTCCGGTCATGGTGCTTCACAGCAAAAACGATGAAATTATCCCTTTTCATCATGGGAAACGGTTGTATGAGGAAGCTTCCGAACCCAAAAGGTGGCTGGAAATGCGGGGTGGCCATAATGACGGTTTTATTGAAACAGGGGATGTCTATATAACTGCCTGGGAGCAATTCATCTCTGACTTTATATAAGCTTTTTCTCAAAAAAAAAGCATCTCTTGAGTGCATGGTTTGTTATTTTAATCCCCTGAAGGATCCATCGTGATATACAACATTTGACGTATGAATAGAATAAAAAAACATTACATCATTACCGGAGCGTCACGGGGTTTTGGAAAAGACCTGGCCCTTGCCCTTTCCGGAGAAAACTCGGTACTGCATTTGTTCGCTCGCAGCAACATGGATGCCCTGCGAAAAGAACTCCGTAAAAGTGGCAGTGAAGTTTATTTTACAGAGCTGGATCTTTTGGAAAAAGATGCTCCGAAAGAGCTAATGGCTCAGGTAGAACGCAATGTGAATCGCTCCGAAACCGAACGTATCGTATTGATCAATAATGCAGGGATGCTTGAGCCCGTCGGGCCGGCCGGGAAACATGACGGCGATCTGTTTAGAAAACATCTTGAATTGAATTTTGTCGTACCTATTGCCCTCACGCATGTGTTTATTGAGGCCTGTCAAAAGGAACCCTGTCATAAAAGGGTGGTGATGGTGTCTTCAGGAGCCGCCGACAAACCCTATTATGGATGGAGCCATTATTGCAGTTCAAAAGCCGGGTTGAATATGTTTGTAAAAGTAATGGGACTGGAACAGGAGCAACAACCGGATCCCATCGAAGTAATGGCGTTTAACCCGGGACGCATCGATACTCAAATGCAGGAAATCATCCGTAATACGTCAGAAGAAGATTTCCCGATGGTAAATGATTTCATCAATGCGTTCAAAGAGGGAAAGATTGGGGAGTCTGCAGAAATAGCGCAACGGCTTGCCAGACGCATCCAATCCGACTATTTCCCATCAGGGAAAATATTGAGCCACAGAGATATTTAAACACATCCGAACCATGTGCCAGTTTTCACATCTGCATTGTCATTCGCAGTTTAGCTTGCTCGACGGAGCCGCTGCTGTATCCAAAATGGTCAAAAAAGCGGCTGAACATCAGATGCCGGCCATCGCTATTACCGATCATGGAAATATGTTCGGCGTACCTGCTTTTGTCCGTGAAGCGAATAAACACGATGTGAAACCGATTATCGGATGTGAGTTTTACATTACACCCACCCGGATGGATGACAGGGACAACCGGACCCGATATCATCAGGTGCTGCTGGCCAAGAATAAAACCGGTTATTTCAACCTGGCAAAACTCACCTCTTTCGGGTACGTAGACGGGCTTTATTATAAACCGAGAATCGATAAGGAAACGCTTGAAAAACATGCGGAAGGCCTGATTGCCACTACGTGCTGTCTTCAAAGTGAAGTGAATCAGGTGATTTTGAAGCATGGCGAGCAAGAGGCAAAAAAACTGTTTGAGTGGTATCTGGAGCTATTTGGGGATGACTACTATATCGAATTGCAGCGCCATGGATTGCGGGATCAGGAAGTCTGTAACGAAGTACTGAAGCGTTGGAGCAAGGAATATGGCGTAAAAATGATCGCTACCAACGATACGCACTATGTGGATCGGGAGGATTCAGAGGCGCATGACATTTTGCTTGCCTTACAGACCAACGCCGATATCAACGACCCGAATCGTTTTCGCTTTACCGATGATCACAACCATCTGAATCCGGAATTTTATCTTAAAACTCCGGACGAGATGAAGGCGCTTTTTAGCGATGTCCCCGAGTCGGTGGACAATACCGGTGACATTGTGGATAAAATTGAGCCGGTGTCGCTTGGATCGGAGCTGCTTTTACCGCATTTCAAAGTTCCCGATGGGTTTAATAACGACATGGATGCTTTTTTAAAGCACATGACGTACGAAGGTGCCCGAAAAAAGTATCCGGAACTGACCTCCGAAATAACCGAACGGATCGAAAAAGAGCTTGCGATCATTAAAGCCATGGGGTTTGCAGGATATTTTTTGATTGTGGAAGGATTCACCACGGAGGCTCGAAATAGGGGTGTATTTGTAGGCCCGGGAAGAGGTTCCGCAGCCGGAAGCATCGTCGCCTACTGTATCGGGATAATTAACATCGATCCCTTGCGCTATGATCTGCTTTTTGAGCGGTTCCTGAACCCTGAGCGGGTCTCGCCCCCCGATATTGATATCGATTTTGACGACACAGGACGGCAGGAGCTGATTGATTTTGTGGTGGAAGAGTACGGTCGGCAGAATGTGGCACAGATCATCACCTATGGAACGATGAAAGCCAAAACAGCGATCCGGGACGTAGGCCGGGTGCTTGGAGTTCCCCTGAACGAAGTAAACCGTATTGCCAAATTGTTTCCGGAACGCCCCGGATTTGATACGTTTGATAAGGTTACAAATCCGAAAGTAAATCCGGACTCGGCAGAGGAGATTTCTGCATTGTTTCAGAATCCCGATCCGATGGTTCAGAAAATGATGCGGTTCGCCCGGACCCTGGAAGGATGCCCCCGGCAGACCGGGATCCATGCAGCCGGGGTGATTATCGCACCGGGACCGGTATATGAGTATGTTCCGGTAGCCTTGTCGAAGGAAAAAGACGTGGTAACGCAATACGACGGCCCCAGTTCGGAATTTTGCGGCCTGTTGAAAATGGATTTTCTCGGGTTAAAGACGCTTTCTATACTGAAAACGGCAATTCGGCTCGTCAAAGAAAGTACCGGAAAGGAGTATAATCTGGATGATATTCCGCTGGATGATGCCAAAACGTATGAACTCTACCAGAGAGGCGATACGGTAGGAACCTTCCAGTTTGAGTCGGACGGAATGAGAAAATATCTTCGGGAGTTGAAACCGACCAATATCGATGATCTTATCGCTATGAACGCACTGTATCGGCCGGGGCCCATGCAGTTCATCCCGGAGTATATTCGTTGTAAGCACGGTGAGCAAAAACCGGAATACCCGCATCCGATGCTCGAAGAGGTGCTGAAGCCGACGTTTGGCATCATGGTTTATCAGGAGCAGATCATGAAAGTGGCACAGGTGATGGGAGGCTTCACACTGGGCCAGGCGGATATTCTTCGACGGGCGATGGGCAAGAAGAAAGTCGATGAGATGGATAAAATGAAAATTGACTTTCTTGAAGGAGCCCGGGAGCGGGGAGTGGACGAAAAAACAGCCACAGAGGTGTTTGAAAAAATGGCCTTCTTTGCCGGGTATGGTTTTAACAAATCGCATTCGGCGGCCTATTCAGTGGTAGCTTACCAGACGGCCTATTTTAAAGCCAATTATACGGCCTCCTACATGGCGGCAGTGCTGACGCATAACATGAACGACATCAAAAAGGTGTCTCAGTTTATTGAAGAGTGTTACCATCTTGGGGTTCCCATGGATCCACCGAATGTAAATACGGGAGAGGCCTTTTTTACAGCCAAAGACGGACGGGTACAGTATGGGTTAAGTGCCATCAAAGGTGTTGGTTCCAGTGCCGTCGAACGATTTGTGAATGAACGTCGTGAAAACGGCTCGTTTTCCAGCCTGTTTGATTTTACTTCCCGGGTTGATCTGCGTTCGTGCAACAGGAAAATGTTGGAAAGCCTCGTGGGTGCCGGTGCGTTTGATGATCTACACAATAACAGAGCACAGCTAATTGAAAGCCTGGATGACGCCCTGTCGTTTGGCTCCCGCATGCAGGAAGAGAAAAATAAAAATCAAACGAGCCTGTTTGGTGCAGAGGAAGGCGGTTCTCAGCAGGCACTGGCCGAACCACGCCTCAGAGAGATCGCACCCTGGTCCAATATGGAAAAGCTCAAACGGGAACGAGAGTTGATCGGATTCTTTTTAAGCGGTCATCCACTGGATCGGTTCAGGGACGATGTCGCACTCTTTTGTTCCCATGGCCTGGGAGAAGAAGGATTGAAAGGTTTGAAAGAACGGGATCCGGTTTGTTGCGCGGGTATTATCACCGCTGCACGGCATACGAAAGATAAAAAAGGCCGTCCCATAGCATTCCTGACGATGGAAGATGAAAAAGGGAGTACCGAAGTTCTTGTCTTTTCGGATTGCTACGATAAAAGTATGAACCTCTTACAGGTGGATAATGTCGTTTTTGTCAATGGCAAAGCGTCCGTAAGAGATGGTACCCCAAAAATTATAGCCGAATACTTTGACCGGATTGAGAATCTAAGAGATAAAAATCAAAATACAATACGGATTACGCTTAAAATGGATACCTCGGTTCTGCAGGAGGACGATTTAATAAATCTGGCCGAGCTGTTTGACCAGAACAGAGGAAAAGCACAGGTTCGCTTTCTTATTTCAAGCAAAAAAGAAAAGCCTCTGCATATGAAAGTCCGGAAATTTGTCGTCGATCCAAACGATCGCCTACTTAAAGAGGCCAGAAAAATCGTCGGAAAGAAAAACCTGTGGCTCGAAAAGAAAGATGCAGGGGATTAATCATTGGATGCTTTTTCAGAATTATTTATTATTAAAAATAGAAATACGTGTGAATGGTAACAGGTCTGTTGTTGTTATTGAAATCAAGTCAACACGTTAAATGCCATTGACAAAACGAAAAAACAAAAACATACAGGATTATTTATATGGCTAATGCAATCGAATTTACAGATGACAACTTCAAGGAGGAAGTACTAGAATCGGATCTGCCTGTACTGGTAGATTTTTGGGCAGAGTGGTGCGGACCGTGCCGTATGGTCGGGCCTATTGTCGAAGAACTGGCAGAAGAATATGCCGGAAAAGCAAAAATTGGAAAAGTAGACGTGGACAGCAATCCCCAGGTTTCTACTCAGTATGGTGTACGCAGTATCCCTACACTCCTTATTTTTAAAGGGGGCGAAGTAGTAGATCAAGTTATTGGAGCCGTACCCAAAGCACAACTTCAAAAGCACCTCGACGAACAGGTCTAAGTCGGTTTCATCTCGTCAATGTTCGTATGAACCGATCGAATCTTCAGGAGATCCTTCTTTTTTGTATATGTACTAAAATAATAAAGCGGGTCTGAAATAGAGAATCGGCGGTGTTCTTTCTGTGAATAACACAAGCATTGAAAAGGTATATGCCTGTAACATGCTGATATTGGCGACAGTGTGAGCTGGAGATATGGAAAAAAAGTGGGTGGAAGAAAAGGTCCGGGGGATGAGCCTGGAAGAAAAAGCAGGCCAGCTTCTGATGGTTGCTTTTTTTTCATGGGAAGAAACTGCACGGAAACAATTCACAGAACGGCTCTTATCCATCCACGCCGGAGGTGTTTTTCACTTTTCTGCCAAACAAAAGGATCTCGCAGCATTTGTTTCAGATCTCCAGAAACGCAGTGCGTTGCCCATGCTCGTGGCTTCGGATTTTGAGTTGGGTGCCGGTTGGTTTATCCCGGAAGCGGTACGTTTTCAACGGCCTATGGCAAGGGGGTACTCTGGATCCGAAACATCCGAATATGAGATTGGAAAAGTGATAGCGCGTCAGGGGCGGAGTGTGGGAACCAACCTTACATTCAGTCCGGTGGTGGATGTAAATACCGATCCCCTGTGTCCGGATGTGAATATCCGGGCGTATAGTGACCGGCCGGATCGGGTTACAGAGCTTGCCTCGGGCTATGTCAAAGGCTTGCA
>JASCXY010000121.1 GCA_030012235.1 Balneolaceae bacterium ANBcel3
CTGGCCGAAGACCGCGGAAAGTTCTCTGAGACCCTGCTTAAGCTAAATATACCATTCCCCGCATACGGAACCGCATTTACAGCTAAAGAAGCGGTGGAAATAGCAAACAGAATCGAATATCCGGTCTTGTTGAGGCCAAGTTATGTACTTGGTGGACAAGGTATGTGTATCGCTGTACGCCAAAAAGAGCTGGAAGAACATGTCCGGATATTATTAAAAACCCACCCCGAAAATGAGTTTCTGATCGACCACTTCCTTGAAGATGCCATAGAGGTTGATTTTGATTCCATTTACGACGGGGAACAATTGCATATCTGTGGAATTATGCAGCATCTGGAACCGGCCGGAGTCCATTCAGGCGACTCTACGGCCGTTTTACCACCTTTTTCATTGGATGACCAGGTCATCGAAACCATGAAAGAGTATCAGCTAAAAATTGCCAAAGCCCTGAATGTCAGAGGCTTTATCAATGTTCAGTATGCGGTAAAAGGTTCAGATGTCTTCGTAATTGAAGCCAATCCCCGGGCTACAAGGAGTATTCCTTTCGTAGCCAAAGCAACCGGAAGACCGGAAGCTCAAATTGGTGTAAAAGTAATGCTTGGGGCTAAACTCAGTGAATTTGACCTGGAGTCCAAGCTCAAAAACTACGCCATTAAGGAGCCGGTCTTCCCGTTTGATAAGTTTCCTGAAGTTAAGAAAGAACTCGGGCCTGAGATGAAATCAACCGGAGAAACCATCTACTTTATGGATGATTTCAACGATGAGCATTTCAGAAAGCCATATGAGTTTAAAAATATCTATCTCAGTAAATAATTTATGCTCTAAAACAGCGCCTCAGTTCTTCTGAGGCGCTGTTTTTTTATTCCGTTTGATCCTTTCCTTATAGCCTGCCTTTTCATAAACCGGCCATGTTCAACCGTGCCGTTCCTTTTTCTTTTTTTACTTTTTTTTAGCATTACTGGAAAAATAAATAGAACTTCTCTCTATTAAATCCATGCTAATACATCCATCCGGTCGAAATGCAGAAAAAGAATCTCATCATTGCTTTTGGAGGAATCTCTCCTGAACACGAAGTATCGGTATTAACAGCCATACAAGCGGCTTCAGCACTGTCTGACACATCCTGGAATTTGGTTCCCCTCTATATTTCGAAAAACGGATTGTGGCTGACCGGTGATGCACTGCTAAACCTCGAAGCTTATAAAGATCTTCCGGCGTTGATAGCAGCATCGCAGCCCTGCTCCATTCAATCAAACAACGATGGAACCTCTGTCCTATATTCATCCTCCGGAAAATGGTTTTCTTCTTCAACATCCATAGCCATAGATGCGGTCCTTTTGGCCTTCCATGGAGCAGATGGTGAAAACGGCTCCTTTCAGGGGCTTTTTGAGTCTTACAATATTCCCTACACCGGGTCTGGCGTTTCCGCATCTTCCATGGGTATGGATAAATGGCTTTCCAAAGAGCGCTGCCGGCAGCATGATATCCCTGTAGTTGAGGACCTCCATCTAACAGAATCGCAGTGGATTAAAAACAGACAGGCATGGCTCGACCAGGCGACAGATCTTGGATTTCCTTTATTTGTAAAACCGGTCTCTTTGGGAAGCAGCATTGGCGTAAAAAAAGTGGAAGATACTACCCGGCTTACAGATGCTGTCGAAGAATCTTTTCGGTATGATTCCAGGCTGTTAATCGAAAAAGCCGTTGATCCGCTTATCGAAATTAACTGCTCTGTTCTTGGTGACGTTGATTCTGCCCGGGCGAGTGTATGTGAACAACCCGTTGGCAAGGAAGAGCTCCTATCATTTGAAGACAAATATATGAGTGGAGGGGATGGCTCAAAAGGTATGGCTTCCGCCGGAAGAATTATTCCGGCTCCCATTTCAGATGAGATGTCAAAAAAAATACAGGACTATGCCACCCGTGTTTTTCAGCTTCTGGGTTGTTCGGGTGTAGCCCGACTCGACTTTTTATTGAATGCAGAAACGAACGAAATCTTTTTTAATGAAATTAATACTATTCCCGGTTCGTTTTCCTTTTATCTCTGGGAAGCTTCAGGGATCTCTTTTGATCAACTTCTGGAGACAATGATTTCATTGTCATTAAAACAGTATAAAATCAAAAACAGCCGGGTTCGCTCTTATGAAGTTAATCTTTTAAGTAAGAAAGCGGCTACCGGTCTCAAAGGACTAAAAAGCTCAAAATAATAATACTTATGCGCCGGCGTATCTCTCCCTCTCCAGGCTATAGGAAATCCTCCCGTTTTTCATGGCTTCTGTACGTTGTTGCACCGCTCTTGCTTTTCTCTGTATCCTGCAGCAGTACGGAAACCATCGTTGTCGGAGATCAGGCCCGATCTGTTGAAACGGAGGATACCCGTGAAACCGAGCCTCAAAAGGAAATTGTTCTAAAAATTGGCGATCACCGTCCCATTTCCAGTTTTGATCCTCTTTTTGCTTTAAACACCTCTGACCGACGCGTTATCGGACTTATCTATGAAGGATTGGTTCGATTTAACGAACAGGAAAACGTTGTTCCGGCTTTGGCAAAAAAATGGGAGATTTCGGAAGATTCTCTTACGTATACATTTACTCTTCGCCGTTCCGCGTTCTATCATGATGATGAGAGCTTTTTGCAGGGAAGGGGGCGACGCATTCATTCTAACGATGTCCTGAAGGTCTTCGAACGTATGGCATCCAGAGATGTTCCTCCTGATGCCGCAGAACTGTTCAGAGAAACCATTTTAGGATTTGATGCTTTTTTCCTGGAGCAAAGAGAAGTGTACCTTCCCCGTAAACGACAAATGGAAACCATCCCGGGTATCGAGGTACTGAGCGACTCCACTATAGCCTTTCATTTGTTCGATCCTGATCCCGAGTTTCTGTATAAATTAGCTTCTCCGTACGCGGTCATTTATCCTGAGGAACCCTTCCGTTTCAGAGACAGCGGCCTTCATACCCGGGCTGTAGGCAGCGGCCCGTTTCGCCATCATTCCTCTATTGGTGATTCCATTCATATATTTCTTAGAAATGATTATTATCCCCATTTTTCTGAACGTGAGAATGACCAATATGTGCAACGTATCGAACTGCTGAACACAGAAAATGAAACCCGGCTGTACTCCCTGTTTACCAGAAATAAGCTCGATATCCTTTTTGACCTCGGCCCGCAAAGTATTCAAACCATCATTAACGAGGAGCATACCCTCGTTGAAGAACTTCGTCTTTTTTATTCGGTGCTTGCCGTACCAAATCCAGAACCACTGATAGCCTATTATAATCACCGAAACCGGTATGGGCTGACGATGAAAGATGCCTCGGCTTCGTTGCGAAATGTACAGCAAGACACACTCCGGGCACTTTCCGGTAATCCTTCACTTACTGTTGAATTTCTGCATGATGAGTACTCTACACTTAATGTGGCTAATGTTTTCCGAACATTTGGACATGGGCAGAGGTTTCGGTTGATAACAGCCTATAATCAGGGATTACATCAACAGACTATATCGAGCCTGATTCATCGTCTTTTTGCCTCAAATCTGGATACGGCTATCATGCAACGCCCGGTTTTCAGCAGAGATATGTTCATCTATCTGGATGAAGTTCCCGTCTTTGTTCCAGGGAAAAAAGTGGCTCCGAAAGACCATGAAGTTTTTCGGATGTATTCCTACCGCTATATCATGTACAATAACTCCATATCAGGTATCAAAACCAATGGTTTAGCCTGGTGGATCGATCTCTCCGGAGTCCGGTAAGATCTTTTTGAGATCTTTTCCTGCACAAACATTCGAATTGTGCGTACAATGCCTGCTCCAAATTCGTCTTACAGGCTATTGTTTTCATGTATTCTTCAAAAAAAACACACATTGATTGCTTAATATATCCATGTGATATTTGTTGACATCAAGTATAAAAGCCGGAATCATCTGCATCCACCGGCGTACTCTTTTAAGTCAACCCTTATTTCAATATCTTTATCCTAACTAAAATCAGAATTTTCATCATGTTATGCGCCTGTCCCTGTTCATAAATCCCGAAAAAAAGCTAACTGTTCATACAGCTTTGGATTTGTTGACGTTGACAGAAAATTCTGATTTTACCGTTCACTTCAGCAAACGGGTTTGGAAGCTGCTTGCAATCCAAACATTACCCCCTCATTGCCATCTGTATGAAACAGATGAAGAAGCCCTTGGCACCACGCAGATAGCGGTGGCTATTGGAGGCGATGGAACGATCCTCAAAGCGGCATCACTTCTGCGTGAAATAAAAATCCCATTACTTTGTATCAATAGTGGGAAGCTTGGTTTTCTCGCCAATATCCAGCGTCAGCATATGAAAGCCGCACTGGAAGATCTTATGGCTGAAAAGTATACACTGGATCGCCGATATTTTCTTAAGGCTATTGTATCCGATGAGATAACTCATTTTGCGCTTAACGAGTTTGTTTTCTCACGAAGTGGAACCGTATCCATGATCACCCTTTGCGCAGAATACAATGGTGATTTTATAAATAAGTATTGGGCAGATGGTATCATCGTGTCATCTCCAACAGGTTCCACGGCATATAATCTTTCCACCGGAGGCCCGATCGTTGCCCCGGAGACCGAAGTTATAGTGCTTACACCCATTAGCCCCCATACGCTGACGACCCGGCCACTGGTCCTTCCGTCGTCCAATTTTCTGACAATAAAAGTAGACCCTGCAGATCAAAAAGTTGTTTTTTCCGTTGATGGAAGTAATCACAAACTGCCATCATCCAATCCCGTGGTGCGAATCAAACAATCGAAAGACTATATCGACCTGATAAAGGTACCCGACCAAACCTATTTCGACACACTCCGAAATAAACTCATGTGGGGTGCCGATATCAGAGAAAATGAATGATTTTAATTCCTATTAAACCTTAAACCATAAACTGAACCTACTATGAAAATTACCGTAGTTGGAGCTGGCGGCAACGTTGGATCAACCGTTGCCCTGACCATCGCTCAAAGAGATTTTGCAAAAGAAGTAATCGCCGTTGACCTTGAAATCAAGAAGGATGACAAATCGTTTTACCCTTCCGTAGGACGAGCTCTTGACCAATGGCAAACGTCGCCTATCTTTAATTTTGATACCCGTGTTAAAGGTACTGTTGATTACAAAGATACCGCCAACTCTGATATCTGCGTGATTACAGCCGGCCTCCCAAGAAAGCCGGGGATGAGCAGAGATGATTTGCTGAGTGCCAACATGAACATCGTGAAAAGTGTTACTGAAAAACTGGTAGAGCACTCTCCAAACACGATTATCGTTGTTGTTTCCAACCCACTTGACCTCATGACCTATGTGGCTTATAAGGCTAGCGGCCTTCCGGCAAGTCAAGTGATGGGAATGGCTGGTATCCTTGATACTGCCCGCTACCGTGCGTTTCTTGCAGAAGAACTGAACCTCTCTCCAAAAGACATTCAGGCACTTATCCTGGGTGGACACGGCGATACCATGGTTCCGCTTCCACGCTATACCACCGTTTCAGGTATTCCTGTAACTCACTTCATCGGCAAAGAGAAGCTGGATGAAATTATACAGCGAACCAAGGTCGGTGGCGGTGAGCTTGTAGGCCTCATGGGTACATCTGCATGGTACGCTCCCGGAGCGGCTGCAGCACAGATGGTAGAAGCCATTGCACTTGACCAAAACAGAGTTTTCCCTTGTGCTGCATGGCTCGAAGGGCAATTCGGCCTTAAGGATATGTACGTAGGTGTACCTGTTCGTTTAGGTAAAGGCGGTATCAAAGAAATCGTTGAAATTGACCTCAACGACGAAGAAAAAGCACTTCTTCATGAGTCCGCAGAGCATGTAAGAAAAGGCCTCGAAGACCTCGAGAGACTTGCTTAATCCTTAGGGATTAGTTCTCTTATTAAAGCCTGTCGCTTACTTTAAGCGTCAGGCTTTTTTTATTCCCGGCGCCTGCCTTCTCCAGATCCTCTTCGATCTTCACGTTGACCTTCATGGCCGGATCCGTCTCTTGCTCCTTGTCCCAGGCCCCTTCTCTTTCGCTCTTCATCGGGTTCTCCGGATTGATCTTCTTCATACGTAACACCTGACTCATCCGGCTCTCCCTCCGAATCGGTCTTCTTTTTTTCTTTATCCTCAGACTCTCTGAGATGCCTTTCCGGTTCTTGCATTTCTCCACGTTCACGCTGAGCCGGATAGGTCGTCTGATAGTGTTCTTTTATGGACTCACTTCCATCATGAAGCCACCCAAAAGGCACGATGAATGTCAACGCACCAGCATACATCACCAATGCAACAATGAATGCCAGTAAAACCTCCTTCGGAATTCTGAACATCCGATGTTGTATCTCTTCATCTGTTTTATTCTTACGCCGAAAATAGCATAAGAAGGTCTTCCAGTTATATACAAACAAATGGAAGATGGAAAGCACTAAAATAAAGAGAGCAGATACCTGATGAAGAGAGGCCCACTGATCTTTTGACAACCCGATAATGGTCCAGCCAATTCGGTCTGCTACACTGCAGGGCGGTGCGAAATAGAGGACAACACCGGAGATCGCCAGACCGGCAAAACACAATGCTAATACGATCGAAACAAATCCCCTGCCTGAAAATTCTTTCTTTTTGTTCATGGGAACATACCTTCTTTTAAATAATTCTGATGTCTATCTCTTACACTACATATTAGACGATTTTGCAACACAGATGTTCTAGACCGGATAAGTCTGGTTGTATTGAATCTCCATAATATTAAAAGATGGAAGACACATTCTGACATGGTAGCATTAATACGATATATCCTTGATGGTACATTGCAACGGTCCAACGAAATATACTTTAAAAATCAAGATACTAACTACACATAATACTACAGAGTACTTCTATTATTGGATGAATTCTCATACATGAAAGCACCAGGCTAAAACAAAGCCACATCCCTCTTTTTTACCCCAACTTGTAGCCATCTATTACAACAACGATTTTACGGTACCTATATAACGTTTTTTTGTCTTTTATGCACCAATACGCACACATCTTTTAAAAACACAAACCTCTCATCCTTTTTTAATAACGATATATCATGACAGGATAACTATATTACATTGTATATGAATCAACGATAATTGAACTCTTTCCTTACTTTACCTTTAAAACATACCGAATACACCCGGAATAAAGTTTGACTCCATGAACTGCCAGGTATTTACACCTCTTTCACCATACAAAACCAGACGTCGATCTGTTTTAGCAACCTCCTGCATTTAACCATAAGAGAACTCCTCAGCAATGTTGACTCTTGGAGTTGTTATAACGCCTATAAAAACAAACAATCCGAAGTACGACCCTTGCAAAAGAAGAATACAACCCAATACACCTTCAGAATAACGCTTTATCATGAAAGGATTAAATATCATGGGGCAATAATGGCTTTGACCGCTTTTAAATGATTGTTTTGAAGAATAGCATTGGTTGACCATGAAATCGATTTATCAGTGCCTGTAATGCAGGATTTTCAGTTATTTCAGCTTTTAATTGTTCATACGGGCTGTTATTATGTGGCTATCATGAAAAGACTGTACATATTCCCGTTGCTAATTTTCCTCTTATCTTCTTGTGCCACGCCAAGAGCCGGTAAGGTTATAGAACAAGGCGAAGCCAGTTGGTACGGGCCTGGATTTCATGGCAGACAAACGGCAAATGGCGAGACCTATGATCAAGACAAGCTCACTGCAGCCCACCGGACTCTTCCATTTAATACCGTTGTTCGGGTCATAAATTTATCTAACGGAAAAAGTGTGGTAGTTCGAATTAACGACCGTGGGCCCTATGCCCGGGGGCGCATAATTGATCTCTCAAGAGAGGCCGCCAGACGCATTGATATGGTTGATTCCGGTGTGGCACCTGTCAGGCTCGTACTGGTTCGTTCAGAGCAGCCCTTGCGAACCAGCGGGCCAGGGAACATTCGAGCAGAGGAGTTTACTGTCCAGCTCGCTTCTTATAACAGAAGAAGCGATGCGGAAGCATTTTTGCCACGCCTGGAAGGAAGTAAAATATTCCGGACACGTGTAAACGGTCGCACGGTATACCGAATATACTATGGCCGCTACAGAACTTTCCAGGCCGCAGAAAGAGATCTTAACCGT
>JASCXY010000122.1 GCA_030012235.1 Balneolaceae bacterium ANBcel3
ATGATCCGACTTCAAAATGCGTTTGTTTCCACCGAAGAGGTTGAGCGTATTAATGCGTTTATCGGAAATCAGATGGGATATCAAAAACCATATTATTTACCTGAAATAGAAGATCAGAATGCTTCAGGCGGAGTATTGGATAAAAGTGAGCGGGATGACCTGTTTGAAGATGCGGCCAGGCTCCTTGTTCTTCATCAGCAGGGATCGGTTTCTTTGCTGCAAAGAAAACTAAAACTGGGATACAATCGCGCAGGGCGATTAATTGATCAGTTGTTTGCGGCAGGTATTGTTGGCCCTTATCAGGGAAGTACTGCTCGGGAGGTATTGGTGGAAAATGAAGATGAATTGGAAACGTTATTAAGAGAACTGGATAACTAACCCTGTAAAAATGAAAAAAGTGTGTACGTATATTGCTGTCATTGTCCTGTTTGGAGGGTTTGCGTTTACAGAGCGCCTTCATGCAGACGATAACGAGCAGGTTGGAAGGGAGCTTTTAGAGCAACTTCGCACCCATTTTAACGAAGGGCTGATTTTGTACGCAGACATGAGACATGAATTTTATGATGCTTATACAGAAGAGAGCGAGGTAACGGATGGAGAAATCTGGATTTCTGATGCCATGTACAGAATCAAGGTAACACACCAGGAGGTCCTGGTAGACGGATTGTTGTCGAGGGTGTACAATGAGCCTCAAAACAAATTATTGATAAGCGAATATATTCGAGAAGAAGACGATTTTGCTCCATCCCGGTTTTTTTCTGATTCGGACGATTTATTTATGATATCAGAGGTTCAGACGGAAGATGAACTTATTTACATTACGCTTCTTTCCGAAGACCCTTTTGAAATATTTCAGAAAGTTCGCCTTGTGCTTACTTCAGAAGCCAGGCCGGTATCGGTTTATGCTATAGATCAAATGGACAATGAGTTCCACACTCGTTTCATTGATGCTGAATTTATACCGTTGTCTGACGATCATTTCAAACCGAATTTTCCGGAATCGGCGGAAGTAGTTGATTTGAGAAACTAGTTCATGAAGAATATTGCAAGGATTGTAGTTAGTTTTCTTGTTGCTGCGCTTTTTTTATGGCTGGCACTCAGGGAGGTATCTTTGGAAGAAGTGCGGCTCACCTTAAATGCCATGTCGTTTTCATGGGTCCTGCCCTATACCTTTTTTGCTTTACTTAGTAACTATATTCGCGCAGAGCGTTGGAAGCAGCTCCTGGATCAGGATGGCGTTAAAGCAAAGAGGGTTACTATTTTCAGTGCAGTCATGCTCGGATATTTAGTAAATTATGCCGTGCCACGACTTGGAGAGATCTCCCGCTCAGTATATGCCGGCAACAAGGAAAATATTAGCCGTTCGAAGGTCATGGGAACCGTTATCACAGAGCGAATCCTTGATATGGCGGTCATGTTCTTTCTTTTTGTCTTTGTGGTCCTTTTTTTTCTGAGAGATCCTTCCATGCTTGGTTCGGTTTTGGGTGACGAAACCATTGGATTCATTCAGGGTTTATGGAGCCTGGATGCCCTGTTACTCCTATTGGTTCTTTTGGCTTCCGCATTTTTAGGAATGTGGCTGCTTCGGCATCTGTTCAGATTGGTGGAGCATATCGCACCATCACTGACTGTTTTTAAGCGATTTGCTGTAGATACATCACGGAAGTTTCTGTCCGGTATTTTGAGTATAAAGGAGATTAAAAACTGGCCGATGTTTTTAGTTTTCACCGTTGCTATCTGGCTGTGTTATATTTTGATGGCGTATATACCCTTCACGGCGTTTGGAATGCATGAGACCTATCAGCTGGGTTTAAAAGAGGCCACAATTATTACCGTAGTTTCAGCCATCGGTGTAGCGGTGCCATCACCGGGAGGTATGGGAACCTACCACTGGTTTGTCAGCCGATCGCTGTTCGTCTTTTTTGCTGTCCCCGAGGCAATGGGAATTGCTTATGCGATAGTAAGCCATTTTGCTATGATGATGATTGTTTTACTTTTTACTCCCCTCATCCTGGTTGTGAATAAATACTATAAATAAGAAGAGATTAATAGATTTTAATAGTTACATCGGCTTTTAAAGTGGCTAAATATCGATCTTGCAGTTATGTTTTTGGTTAACGATACCAAAAACAAAAATAAACAGTTGCCTTTTAGGAAATTGTTCTTTTTTATCATAAAATGAACGAACTCTGAAAATGAGAGCCAAAGTGGGTTCTTATTGTAACTTAACTTATATATTTTTCAGGTTACTGATCCTGGTGTATTAAACGTACTTATTAACCATTCTTTTCCGGCCCGGCTGGCGAAAACTGTGAAGCCTGTACCTAGATTATTTTTACTTAGCTGTCTTTTTTTGGTGGGAATACCGAGCATTTCTGTATCCCAGCAGAGCGATCGGCCTTCTTCATTACTGCCTGACATAGATCCGCAGCATATTGAGATCAGAGGTGACTTTGAAGTGAGGTTTTCGGGCCTGTCCCGGCAACCCATTCTTGGATTCAATCCCCGGCCACCCGTATATCGTATAGATCCGGATCGGATGCCCTTTTTGGAGTCGGATGAAGAAATAGTGGCATCCATTCCATTAAGTCAGCTTGAGCCTGCTTTGAAACCGGAGCAGAGATTTATAACTTTTGCAGAACGTAGAAACGGTTATGTAGAAGGTGGACTTGGTTCCTTTTCTAGTCCGGAGCTTTTGGCATTGTACGAAGCGCCGATTCGCGATAATGAGAGTATTGCTGCACATTTTTCATTTCTTTCATCCGATGGGGACAGGGATTTTAGTTCTTATCGGGATGTTGATACAGGGTTGCAATGGAGCCGGACGGCCGAAAGAAATCGTTGGGGGCTTGGATTAAATGCCAGTTCGGCATTTAATTATTCTCCTGAGCCGGAGCCATTAGGCAGCTATACTCTTTCTGGTACCCTGACCCCGGGGATGTTTGTTTTGTCGGGTCCGCAGAAACTGGAACACCAGTCATTTTCACTGGAAGGACGCTGGCAGCAGTTGCAACATGCCTGGAGAGGATGGCAGTCTTCGTTGAGTTTGCATCATTTTTCCAATGATGGGCGGTTTTTGTGGGACGAACGAGCAGAAACGGAAGAAAACAGATACCGTTTCTATTTAAACCGGTTTTGGGAAGGTCGTTTAATGGAGCAGGCTTTTGGCCTCCAGTTCTATTCAGCAGGATCAAGTTATGATACAGGCATAGATTATTCCCAGTACTGGCTGACCAACAGCTTTGCAGCCCGATACCATCATATTTTCAATCATATCCACCGCTTTGAAGCAAGGTTACAGTTCTTCCAGCTTTATGATCCGGTAAATGAACACGATTTATTCTTGTATCCGGATTTATTGTACAATTTTCTTGGAACAGGCTTTCTGTCTGCATCTATCCGTGTCCGTGGATTTGTTAATGACCCGTCTCTGGAGTCTCTGTTTGACAATAATCGCTTTGTTATTCAAAGCGGCAAGGAGCTTCAGCATGAAAGAGGGCTCCATGTACATCTAAGGGGTGGTGCTGAATTAAGACCGGAGATTAAGGTATACTCGGGGGTTCATTACTGGCAGTACTATCAAAAGGGTTATTTTAGCAGAAATATTGAGCCGGAAATACCATATTATGCTTTTTATTATATTGATGATGCTACCCATTTGCAGTGGTATGGCGGAGCTGAATCCGTATGGCCTGTCTGGGGGATTAGCCTGATGGCAGAAGTAGCGGTTAATTACAGCAGCGTTAGTAAAAATGACATACCTTCCGGAGAAATTCCGTATGTTCCTGTATGGGAAGGATCGGTAACATTCAAAGCACAACCGGCTGAGCGTTTAAGCCTGTCGGCCTGGCTAAACCTTTCCGGAAAAAGAAGCACATATTTAGCGGATAGTACAGTTAGTGGGTATACAGTAGCGGGTGCCAGAGTCGATTTTCGGATTAATCGTCATTTTTCACTTTATGGAAAATCAAGAAATATTCTTGACTCCAATTATGAAATTTGGCAAAATTACATAGAGCGTCCATTTCAGGTATATGGTGGTTTAACCTTTATTTGGTAAGGAATTATGGATGAACAAGTCTTCGAAATTGAGCTGGCGGACATTATTTCCAGTACGTTGAAAAAGCATCGTGAACTAACAATTTCGGGTTTAGGTACATATTCTGTAAAACATGTTCGCCAGGACAACCGGCAGGAAAAGGATGGGCGTGTTTTTATGGATCCACCGTCAGATGTAATACAATTTGTGTCTGAAGACCAAGGGTAGTTATGAAGTTGACTTACGAGGATCTTATCATTCTTCTTTCAAATAATCTGAGTATTCAAAAGTCAGAAGCGGAAGAAAAACTTAATAGTTGGGTAGAACAGGTCCAAAGCCGTTTGAAAGAAAAAGGTTCTTATAAAGTTGTTGGTTTAGGTTCATTTGTTAAAAAGGATGATAAGGTATTATTTAGCCCGGAACCTGCACTGGAAACAGAAGTTAATTATAAATATGCAGGCATGAAGCCGATAGAGATTCATTCATCGGCGGCAAATAAAAAAGAAATTAGCGCAAAAGAAGCTGCGGAAACTATAAAAGATTCAGAAATGGCAGATTCAAAAAAATCAGACCCGTCAAAAAAGTCAGGTGATAAGGAAAAAGACCAAAAGCAGGTTGAAGAGTCATCCAAATCACAGGCAGGAAAAAAGAGTGAAACGGCTACTGGAAAAAAAGAAGAGCCTGCTCCAGCAAAAAGCAGTTCTGATACTCCAGAAAAAGCTTCAGGGAAAAAGGATACAGAGGAAAAAACCGAAAAAGAAGCTCAGCCTAAGAAAAAAACTCCTGCTGCAGCCAAGCAGAAAAAAGAAACAGCCAAAGATTCCGGTACAGTGAAAAGTGGTGAAAAACCTGAAAAAGAGGATTCAAAGCCGGGAGTACGAGGTAAAGAAGAGAAAAAAGAATCTGATAAAAAGAATGTAGATGAGTCAGTTGCAGAAAAATCGTCCGATTCGAGGGAAGGTACGGACGACAAGGGAGCTGCTTCAAAAGATCGTTCCGCTAAAACTGATTTGGAAGACCTTCCGGGGGTAACATCGAAAAAAGCTGCTTCACCGAAACCGTCAAGCAGATGGAGAGGTAAAAAAGAGCCGGAAAAGATGGAATCCGAAGAAGATCCTTTTGCAGATTTAGAAGAACTACACACAGAAAAGCCGAGAGAGGTAGAAATGGATAATACGGATGTGTTTGGTATGTATGATGATGAATTTGGTAAAGAAAAAGCAGAGCCCCTTGTAAAAAAGTCTTCCGGTTCGGGTAAAAAGACACAGAGCAGGTCGGTAGTTTCCGGCTCCGGTCCGGGGAAAATACGAAGTCGCAGAGGCGGAGGTATGCCAGGATGGTTATGGGCAATACCGGTACTCGCTGCTTTAGGGTTGGGAGTTTATCTTTTCTTTTATTATACTGAATCTACATCCGATAGTGGCTACAGTACAAGTGATGTATCCGTTTCTGGCAGATTAGATACTCCAGAAGAAACATATGTTTACGAAGAAGCTGAGGATCTCCCGGCTGCTGAGGAAGAAACCGCTGTTCCGGATGTAACAGAAGAACCAGCTGCTCCTGAAGAGCCGGTAGAAGAAGTAATAACGGAAGAACCGGCCGAAGAAACTGTACAGCCAGCAGTTGAGGAAACGGTTCCTGCTTCTGAAAGGGACGCCGATTCTTCTGTATATGGCCTTCGCGGGCCTGTAGATGAAGTTTTAACAGGTTCTTTTAGTATTGTAGTTCATTCTATCCCAAGTGAAACCAGAGCCCGTGCAGAAAGAGACCGACTGATGCAGGATGGTTATAAAGCAACGATGTGGCAAAATGAAATGCCGGATGGTTCAATTACCTGGCGGGTTGGTTTGGGACAATTTGAGTCTATTGCGGATGCGGAAGCGGCTATCCCGCAACTGAATGAGCCATACCAAAGCAACAACTTTATAGCTCGTGTCCGCTAATCATTTTTAACATTTAACAATTAACTAAACCATCGGCAATAAATGATATCGCCAACAATTACATTATCGGCCCTTACCCTCCAAGATGGAATCGTTAATAGCATGGTTCTATTTTCAATGATGCAAAGTGAATACCTTACCTGGTTTCAAATGTTGTTAGAGGGTGGAATTGTCATGATTCCGATCGCACTTCTTTCCCTTCTTGCAATTTATGTGATTGCTGAAAGGTGGAAGGTATTATCCAGCGCAACCATGGATAACCAGTCGTTTTTAACAAACCTGGAGGATATCCTTAAGAAAGGGGATATGAACAAGGCTCTTCGCTACTGCGACAAAATGGAGAAGCCCTTTGCCAGAATTATGAAGCAGGGAATTATGCGCCTTGGCCGACCCATTCAGGATATCGATGATGCGATCAAAAATGCTGGAAAGCGCGAAGTCTTTTTCCTGGAAAAGAAAATGAACTGGCTCGCTACCATTGCTGGTGTCGCCCCGCTTTTGGGCTTTCTTGGTACCGTAACCGGTATGATCCAGGCTTTTCAGCAAATCCAGGCACTGGACGGAAACGTGAATCCAAGTGTGCTTGCTGGTGGAATCTGGGAAGCCCTGATTACTACAGCATCTGGACTTGCTGTCGGTATTATCGCCTACGGTTTTTATAATTATCTGTTAGGCCGTGTCAACAGAACTGTTTTTGAACTCGAAGACTCGTCTTCAAAGTTTATTGAGTTGCTTCAAAAACCGGCCACCAAAAAAACTTCTTAATTGGTTAGATAATGAATTTTCGGTCAGATAGTGAGGTAAAAAAACCAATGTCCATCTTTGCGGCTGCAGGGTTGACGGACATTGTACTGCTTTTGCTGATCTTTTTTCTGCTGACATCGTCTTTTGTTACCAATTTTGGTATTAAAGTGAATATTCCGCAAGCCGAAACAGCAACGATTACAGATCAGCATTATATCAATGTCACCATTACAAGTGATGGTGAATTTTATATCATGGGTACCGAAGTGTCCCGTAACAACCTGGCGCCATCTATCAGGGAAGAGCATCAAATGTTTCCCAATGCTACATTGGTAGTTCGAGCAGATAAAAATGCAATAATGGATGATGCTGTCTACGTTATGAACATAGGCAAGGCGCTTGATATTAACATGATGATAGCCACAGAACGTGGAAGTCGCTGATAATTGATTATATGTTTTCATTTACCCGGGAAGAAATATTCGGATTATCTGTTACACTGGCAACTCACATTGTGATGCTGTTGCTGGCCTTTTTTATGGTTACAAGCGCCAGTACACGGGACTATGTTTCGCTGATTGAAGTGACACTGGGTGAGTTTTATGAAGGAGCACCGGATGAAATGCCCGGTGATGATGCAACTCCGCCTCAAACGACCCCTGTTCCTTCAGAAGAAACAGCTCCTGATCCTGCAACAACAGAACCCCAGCCGATTCCACAACAACCGCAAGAGGCTGAGGATGAACCTGCCAGAGATGCCGATCTGCCCGATCAGGAGGAACCTGTTCAGGAAGAGGAAGTCGTAACTCCAGATACTGAGGAAATTGACCCCACCAGTCTGCCTGTGCCGCCTCCGGATCCATCTGAAACCATTCCTGCAGAAGAAGATGCAACAGAGGATGATGAAACGATCGAAGGAGAAGAGGGCACGATACGTGGTCAACCTGACTCGGAAGAGGGAACCAGTGCAGATCAAATCCGAATGGCTCCGTTTCAACTTGAATGGGAAGGTGATATTAATCGTGCCCCCGTGGTTCAGCCCCTTCCAAACTATGTATCACAAACGGAAGCGGTAATATCTGTCCGCTTTGAAGTGAGGCCGGATGGAACGGTCGGAAGGCTTCAGCCCATTATAAAAGCCGATCCGGAACTGGAAAATGAAGTAATGAGAACTCTGCGTACGTGGAGGTTTTCAAGGCTTCCATCCAACTTACCCCAGGAGTCCCAATACGGAACGATTACCTTCCGATTTGTACTGGAGTGATAATAAAAAGGATGGGCGTTAAACGATCTTTAGCGCTATAAGACGATTCTATTTAATGGTTATTTGAAAGAGCCGCTTGTATTTTTTATACAAGCGGCTCTTTTTTTGTTATTCATTACAGGGGATATCT
>JASCXY010000123.1 GCA_030012235.1 Balneolaceae bacterium ANBcel3
TAGAAGCTTTATCTTAATGATTTGCAATACATTACTCAAGTCTTCCTCTGTTTTCACCTCTACTTGAATCGTCCTCCCTTCCATATACTTTTTTGCCTGATGCAATTCGTTCTTAATTGAATCCGGCAACTCGCTGGTAAAAACATGTCCGGCCGCTTTATCCCCTAACGTAAACACCACCCTGAAACATGCTTCACATGGGATTATAAAGAGAACATTTCTCTTCTTTGTATACATTTTTTGAATCCAGCCGGACTTTCTATTGTAGAATTTCCATTCAGAAGAATAGTTTCCATACTCTTTCCGGATACATTCTGAAATCATATCGTAATACTTCCTGGTATCGGCGAGATCATGTGTCAACATGGCATCATCCGGAACGATCGCTTTATCCGCGTACACACTTGCAGGGGTCATCGTTTATATTTGTTCTTTTTCCTAAGGCGTTGTTATATGGATCCTGTTTTCGACGTTTTTTCCTGGTGTCGGTTATCATCCAACCATCTGAAAAAACTACTCATAATTTTAATAAAAAAACAAAGAGACACAAAGGGTTAATCTCTCTGCATTTACTGCATTAACAACATTACCCCAAGGTATTAGATTCGTATCCCTTCGATTGGACGGATTGGAGTGGATTCCTTTTTTTAGCGCACCATGCTTTATTTTTTAAAGTAAAGCAACGAAACTATTGATACCCTAATGATTCCCCCAGAATATCCATTTCCGCAATAATTTCATCGATCATTGTGACAATAGATTCGATATTTGGACATTCTGCAATCTCTGCAAATGAAAACCTGCTCGTTTTCTCGTTGTACAGGCCTTCCATCTGGTGACGAAAAGTATCATCCAGATAATCTATTTTTTCCTCATCACTCCATTGATGCCAGGATTGGCCTCTCACTTTAGTGATCATTTCTTCAAGAATGACCTCTTCAGCGTCTACATAATCACAAGCCGATTCAAAATGCGGATATTGTATTTGTTCTTCTTTTTCAGCGCAGCCTGATAGAATCATTATAGCAATCACAACTATGCTGACAGGTTTTAAATTGTTCATCATTCAATCCTTTTATAGTATCCCCTCTTGGGTTTTATGCCATTTGGCATGCCGTTTTATATTGTATTACGCACAGGAATCAGGTTTTACAGCGCAGATTCAATCGCTGCCTCTTTTTGAAAAGAAATAGCTGCTTATAATTCAGACTTTTAATAATACTTTTATTTCTAAAGTGCCTTTCATCCGGGTATACTCTTACAAAGGATAGCCTCAGAATACCCCAACACAATCATTACCGATTCGCTCATTCGGCACTATACTACTTCATACCCATCCAAAAAACACTATCATTGAGAAAACGACACCATTTCTTTTCTTCTGTTATACAACATACGCATCCGCTACTCCTCCAGCAACTCCCGGATTTTTTGTTCCATTGCTTCGGCCCATAATTCATATCCATAGGCATTGGGATGCAGATAGTCCGGCATGATTTCCGCCGGTAAATAGCCCGCTTCGTCCAAAAATACATCATTTATATCCAGGAAATAGACCTTTTCCCGTTCAGAATACGCCGATATATGCTCATTAATAGCGTTATTCAACACACGCATTTCATGATCCGGTTCTTTTCCATGGGGAAAAACCGCCAAGAGCAGCACTTTTGTATTTGGCAACCGCACCTTCAGCTCATCTAAAATGGTTTCAATGCCGCGGGCTACAGAGGACGGAGGGTCCTGGCGATGGCCGGAATTATTTGTACCTATCATTAAAACCGCAAGCTCCGGATCCATTCCTTCTACCTGCCCCTGCTCCAGGCGCCAAAGGACATTCTCGGTGCGGTCCCCCGAAAAGCCCACATTAAACGCATCCCGTTTCAAATAAAAACGATCCCAGGTTTCCTTTCCCTCGCCTTCCCAGCCCTGCGTGATTGAGTCTCCGATAAACACAATCCGGGCATCTGTCCTTTTGGGGTCATCCAGCTTTTCCCTGTGCCTGTCCATCCACCAGCTTCGCGCCCAATGCTCATTCAGCGGAGCCGGTGCCAGGGCGACGTTCCTATATCCGACACAATCGGGTGGCGACAGCTCTTTTTCCAGACGGATACTCCGAATAGAAGCCGTTGCACTTCCACCCACATCCAGCTGAAAGGGTACATTCACAGAGGAAAGATCGTCTCCATCACGGATAAAGCAGGAAAACGGAAGTTCTATTTCGTGCCACTGCTGCTCTGCTTTGCCGGCATCTTTATCTTTCAGCCAGCGATAATAAACCGTGTCTGTCAATGAAATCCTTCTGGATGTCCGTTCATTCAGCACAATGTCCACATTCATGCCCCCCTGATCAAAGTTCGTAGTAGCGTACTCCAAAACAATCCCACCCTTCGGAAGAAAGGAAGAAAGATCCAAAGGCGTATCATATTCGAGCCGAAAACCGGTATTCCACGTCTCGTTCCACTGCAGCTCCATCTGATTTTGATCCGTAATTTCCATTTGGATATGATGATCCAGCGAGGCCTGATCTCCCTCAACAGCGGAAGCTGCTCCATCATGCATTAAAACCGGGGTTGCTTCTTGTGAAAGAGGGAATAAAGTAATCTCTGATTCGGAGGAGCAGGAAGCCAGGGCAAGCGACAGAAATACCATCAGGAAAGCGGGTTTACATGTGAGCATATTCATAGAAGGGACACGAAGGATTAATAAGAATAAAACGCATCCGTAAATGTACTTTTGCTTGAAGTGATTAGCAACACCAATAATTTTGTTATCATGTAAGCGGTCGTAATCAATTGTTAACAGCCATCAATTTAACACCATGTGAAACGTTTTTTTTGTATCATTGCGATTTACAGGGAACTCTAAACGAGGTTGTGACTGCCGCATCAGGCCGTTGAATATATATCCATGGCCATTATCACCGTTGCTTCACACATGCGAATCAACTCCGCGCCATGAACTTGACGTAGTTATTGTTGCTGTTCTTTTTTTCTATTTTATAAATACTTACATACATGCAGTCTGTCCAATCGGGTACCGGCTGTTCATATCTATGGTTTGAATTCATATGCTTAAATATTCTTTCAAAATCGCCCTTTTTG
Source organism: Balneolaceae bacterium ANBcel3 (assembly GCA_030012235.1). GTDB lineage: Bacteria > Bacteroidota > Rhodothermia > Balneolales > Natronogracilivirgulaceae > JASCXY01. The sequence goes on from JASCXY010000123.1 coordinate 3,102, forward strand.
CTCTTATTACCGCGTTTGTATGCACCGGAACCGGCTGCACAGACCGCGCTCCGAATACGGAACCCCTTTCATCTGATAACAGCACGCCTCTGATGTATGTTGACGGCAGGCATATTTATACCGCTGCCGGAGAACGCGTCATCCTGCGCGGCTACAATGAAATGATGATTTGGTCAACGGATCCCGGCGGCGAATGGGTGATGGAGGAAATGGCTAAAACCGGTGCAAATAGTGTACGAATTGTTGCAACCGTTGATTACTCTGCAGAAGATCTTGATCGTTCAATCCAAAATGCGATTCTTAATGGCATGATCCCCATGCCGGAGTGCCACAGTGCTACCGGTGACTTTGACCGCCTGCAGCTTTGTGTGGATTATTGGCTGGAGCCCGATATTCTGGAGGTTCTGTTTGAACACGAAGAGTGGATTCTCTTGAATATTGCCAACGAAGCCGGGGATATTAATGTGACTAAAGAGGAGTTTCAGGAGGGATATCTTTCTGCTATTACTCAGCTCAGAGAGGCCGGAATCCGTGCTCCCCTGGTCATAGACGGAGCCGACTGGGGCAAGGAGTACGTGAATCTTCTGAAAAGCTGGCCCGTTTTCAACGAACATGATCCCGAACAGGCTATTATTGTATCCGCCCATACCTATTGGGTAGGAAGCGAAGAGGAGCAGAAAGACCATTACCGCTATATCATTGATGAAGTAACGACCCAACATATCCCTTTTATTATCGGCGAGGGGCCGACCCCTGCTGGATACGATTGCATGGACTCCCCCTACCAATGGGCGATGGATCAGCTGGAAGAACACGAAATTGGATGGCTGGCCTGGTCATGGGGACTCGTACGAAACGGCGACTGTAATGATCCGCCACGGTTTGATATTACGGATGGCGGCCACTATGGAAACTGGCGGACAGATGAGGGCTATCAAATTGCCGTCGGCCATCGGGCCAGTATCCGCAATACCTCCCGGCGCCCGTGCTCCATTCCAAATGCCGGTAAAAACTGTATCTCACCTCAAAATTAGTACTGCGGCTTTGGTCCGGTTGGTTTCCAAAGCGCATTAATTCCTTTCCTGATATAAAAAAAGGGAGTGAAGACCTCCTCACTCCCCTTTTTTAACCCATAAATCAAGATCAGAGACGCAGATTTTTCATATACTCCGCATTCTTTCGAATCGCGTCCAGCGGAGTGGTATTGGTATATTGTTCCTGCTCTACGATAAAGTGTTTCATCCCATCGTCTTTAGCATGACGAAGAATCGGAGGAAAATCAATGGTACCGGTTCCGAGAACCGTAGACTCCGGCTGATCGCCGTTGGCCAGGTCTTTAATATGGCAGGATGTAAACCTTCCGGGGTATTTTTTCAGCCAATCCAGAGTGCTTTGGCCTGTGATTTCCACCCAGTACATATCCACCTGATACTCGACAAGATCCGGATCGGTGTGCTCCATTAAGACATCCTGTGGCATAACCCCATCCATTTCTTCAAAAGTGTATCCATGGTTATGGTAGGCAAAAGAGAGGCCGCCTTCTTTGGCCAGTTTGCCAATCTGATTAAAACGATCCGCCATTTCCTTGTACGCATCAATGGATCCCTGGTCGCCAATATGCGGACAAACAATGTACTCAACTCCTATATTTGCCATTTCTTCAATCTTATATTCCACCTGGTCAAAGACATTTGCATGGCTGGAAACCATTTTCATTCCATGGTCATCCATAAACTGCTTAAAGCCATTGTTTCCCATCCCCCAAAACATACCGAGGGGACCCTCATAGCTTTCAATGCTTGTGTATCCGTAGTCCGCAACCTGTCTGAGAACGCTCTGGGGATCATCAGCAATGACATCACGCAGGGTCCATAATTGAAGGCCGAAAGGCAAGGTTTTTGGAGCAGAATTACAAGAACTCATAAATGGTAGACTTGCCAAAGTTAAACCGGAAGCTAACAGCCCGGAGGTTTTTAAAAAATTTCGTCTGGTATAATTCATTTTTTCTATGGTCTGATAAGATTATTGTGCCTGTAACAAAAGCCATCGCAAAGCGGATAGCATATCATGCATGAAATATAACTTCTGACAGGCATGTTGCAAAATGGAATTCTGACGGAATGCGCTTAACATTCCGCCTTCTCTTTAAACAGGTAAATTAATACTTTACCTTGCAATACGGTTACAGGAAATCCGGGATCATATAATACTGAATCCATGTCCGCTCTCTATCTTATCTCCCTGGTAGCAGTGAGTATTCTTGTTCTGCTGGTACTCATCATCTTTCTTCGAATACAAGCCTTCATCGCTCTTTTGATCGTGAGTATGGGAGTGGCTCTGGCCGCCGGCATACCGGTCGATGAAATCATCGGCATTATGCAAAAAGGAATGGGGGGCACGCTCGGCCATATCGCGATCATCATTGGAATTGGTACGATGATCGGTGAGTTGCTTCAGGCTTCAGGCGGAGCTCAAAAAATTGCCCAAACCATTATGAAGAAATTCGGGGAAGAAAAAGCACCCCGTGCCCTGACTCTTATCGGGATGATTGTAGCTATCCCGGTCTTTTTTGAAGTCGCCCTGATTTTGTTTATCCCTTTGGTCTATGACATGGCAAAAAAATCAGGGAAATCCATTTTATTCTATGGGATTCCTTTGGTCGCCGGAATTGCGGTTGCCCATGCGTTTATTCCGCCAACCCCCGGACCCGTAACCGTGGCGGTGCTTTTGAATGCGGATATCGGATGGGTGATCGTTTTCGGCCTGATTGCGGGAATACCGGCAGCCATCGCAGGCGGAATCGTATGGGGAAAATATATTGGAGACAGGATTATGGTTCCTGTTCCTGAAGTTATGCTTTCCAGATTTGAAGCCCGTCCGCAGGACAAAGACCGCTCTACGCCTGCTTTTTGGATTGCCGTGATGATTATTCTGATTCCCCTGATTTTGATACTATCCAATACTGTAAGCGGGCTGATTCTGCCTGAGGAGCATACCGCCAGAGTTTGGTTTGCTTTCATCGGCCATCCATTTACCGCTCTGCTTATCGCTGTGTTACCCGCTTTCTACTTCCTGGGTACACGGCTTGGCTTTACAAGAGAAGAAGTATTTCAAATTGCCACCCGCTCCATGCAGCCGGTTGGAATGATCCTGCTGCTGACCGGGGCCGGCGGGGTCTTCGGACAAGTGCTTAATCACACCGGTATCGGAGAACATCTGGTTGAACTCTTGCAGGCTTCCAACCTTCCCATTGTATTGTTTGCTTTTCTGCTTGCTGCAACGATCCGGGTTGCACAAGGCTCCGCAACCGTAGCCATGGTCACAACCGCCGGACTTTTGGCTCCTCTGATGGGTTCGGGAGCGTATGCGGCACCATTAGTGGGCGCAATTGTCATTTCCATTGCCTGCGGAGCTACGATCCTGTCCCATGTAAATGATACGGGATTCTGGATGGTAAAAGAGTTTATGGGGATGACCGAAAAGCAGACGCTGTATTCATGGACCGTCATGGAAACCATTATTGGATTCACCGGCCTGGCTGTCTTGTTGATGATTAGCTTCTTTTTGTAGTTCCTCCTTCTCATTGAAAAAAACATGCCGGCTCCGCACCGGCATGCCTGATTCATGCTTCTCTATTCACTCATTACCGCCCATCCGCGGATAAAACCGATGATTTGAGCAACATCGGTCACATTTTCAAACCAGTTGGTTTCGTATTCGATGGAAATATGGCCGCCAAAATTCTGCCGGCGTAATTCATCCAGAATAGCCGGTACATCTGCTACTCCTTTGCCGGCAATGATATCTTCTCCATCCGGGCCAAATTCACCTACATCTGAAAAATGGACACTTACAAGTCTGCCCTGAAGAGTTCTCAGCCCTTCGACCGGAACGATATTGGAGCGGACCCAATGACCCACATCGGCAGACGCGCCTATTCTCGGGTCGCGGCCTTCAACAAGTGAAAGCACATACTCCGGATCCCACAACTGATATCCTTCCGGTCCCCATCCCTTTGGATGGTTATGAATGGCAATCATGATATCGAATTCATCCACAAGAGGCTCTATCAGGTCCAATGTCTCCACAGATTCTGTAGAAATGGCCTGAATACCTAATTTTTGAGCAAATTCAAAAACCTGTCTGGCTCCAGCTTCTTCATTGGGAATTCGAACAACCCCAAAATTTAATGGTATAATGTCAAACTCATCCAACCGGGCCAATACCATATCAATGACCTCATCCGAAGCATCCACATCGAGATACACATCCGGCTGATCCGGAGAAAGGCGTTGTCCGGGATACAACTCAATCACACGCCCGCCAGCACGGTAGGTCTTCTCGATCGCTTCCATAACCGAATATCGGTTAAACGTATAGGCCTGTAATCCAACCGCAAGCCCTCCGATTTTATACTCTTCGGGAATATCCATTTGGGGGTTTTGAACCGCCGGCTCTTCTACCTCAGCACATGCGGCAAAGAGCATAAGAAAAGCCATTCCAATCATTGTCCTCATTGTCATAGTTTCACCTCATAATTTTGTATTTCATTTGATATCTCATTTTCGAGACGTTCAGATGGCACCATTCGAAAAACACAGCGCAATTCCTGTTTCCGGTAGATTGAAATGATACCGGTTTCCGAAAGCACTCATCTGACAGGCGTTCTGATACCCGTTATATCAGAGCCTTTTTATACACACCCGTGGCTATAATACCTTTCTTCTATTTCATCATCTGCCTGTAACTTAAAACGACGAGAATTTGCCAGCGGGGCTTCGAATATAATACTAAAAAAAACGTTACTTCGCAGACATTCCCATGGGCTTTATTGTGCTCTCCCTGCTGTTAATCCCTCTTTTCAAGAACCGATAATCGGGCGGACTCCATTGATAATAAACTGCACACCGATGGTCAGTGCGATAAAACCCATCATCCTGGTCAAGGCGGTCATTCCGGTTCGTCCAAGCATTTTGGTCATTCG
>JASCXY010000124.1 GCA_030012235.1 Balneolaceae bacterium ANBcel3
CTGTCTGCAACGGTTCTTTTACTGGTTTTATCCGTGTTTGTTGCGATGGTGATCCGCATGATGATCCAGGCCAAAAAAGAAAGGAAGTTGTCTGAATGTAAAGCAGAACAATTTCAAAGTCTGTTTAATCACAGTTCCGTTGCCATGATACTGTATGATACGGAATGCAGTGAGATCATAGCCGTTAATCCGGCCGCTCTTAAATTATACGGTTTCACCAAAGAGTCCGATTTTAAAAAAAATAAAAAATGGGCTCCAAAGCCGTATTCACAGGAGTGTTCCAGAATAATTATTGAAAAACTGGACTATGGACAGGAAAAAAACTACGACTGGATGTCCGTTAAAGCAGATGGTACCGAATTTTGGGAGCATGTTTCCATTAAGAAAATCGAAATCGCAGGAAAAGAAGTGGTTTTGTCTACTTCCTGTGATATAACAAGCCGCCTGGAGGCAGAAAGCAGAATACAAAAACAAAGTGCTTTTCAGCAGCTTTTGTCGGAGGTCACCCGTGAGTTCCTGAGTGCTTCACCGGATACTATGGATGCGATTATCCGGCAAATGCTGGAAAAATGTGCTGCTTATTTAGATGTTGATCGCATTTATATCTATCGGTTTACACCGGATGAAAAGTTTATGACACACACTCATGAGTGGTGTGCAGAAGGAGTCGCTTCTGTAAAAGGAAATGAAAAGCATCAGAAGGTGAAAGAGGATCCGGTGATATTTCGGTTGGTTAACAATAGGGAGAAAGTTTTTGTGCCGGATGTTCAGGAGCTACCGGAGTGGGCCGGACCCGAAAAGACTGAGCTGGAAAAAAGAGGTGTTCGATCCATGCTCTGTGTTCCTGTTATAAGAAGTGCCGGCTTTTTGGGTTTTTTGGGATGTGATTCTGTAAATAATAAAATCACTATAGGAAAAGAGCTCATACATCTTGTACAGTTGTTTGCAAATATCATTGGTGATGCTTTAGAAAAGGTTGAAAATGATGAACAGTTGATAGAAATGAACCGAAGCCTTGAAGAGGCTACGCGTATGGCCAATGATATGGCCGCTCAGGCGGAAATGGCAAGTACCGCAAAAAGTGAATTTCTCGCCAATATGAGCCATGAGATACGGACTCCCATGAATGGCGTTATTGGCATGACGGGATTGCTCTTGGATACAGATCTTAATCCGGAACAAAGAAGATATGCGGAAATCGTTAGAGGTAGCGGAGAGGCTTTGCTGGGGTTGATCAATGACATTCTTGATTTTTCTAAAATTGAGGCTGGAAAGATTGATTTGGAGATGTTGGATTTCAATCTTCAAACCCTTGTTGGAGATTTTTCAGACAGCCTTGCCGTAAAAGCGCATGAAAAAGGACTGGAGTTTTTCTGTGATATTGAACCGGATATACCTGTTTTTCTGAATGGAGACCCGGGCCGCTTACGACAGATATTGATGAATCTTACAGGAAATGCTATCAAGTTTACTGAAAAAGGAGAAGTGACTGTACGCGTTTCTGAAGTTGAAAACCGTGAAAAGGATGTATTGCTTCGGTTTGTAGTGAAGGATACTGGCATTGGGATTCCGGAGAAGAAAAAGGAGGCGATTTTTGACAAATTCAGCCAGGTCGATGCCTCAACTACCCGGAAGTATGGAGGGACCGGCCTTGGACTGGCGATATCCAGACAGCTGGTAGAAATGATGGGCGGGCATATTGGCGTGGAAAGTGTTCATGGATCCGGTTCAGAGTTTTCATTTACCGTTCGCCTGAAAAAGCAGAAAGAAAGCAAAGAAGAAGTACCGGAATCTCTGGATGCCCTGAAAGAGGTAAGAGTTTTAATCATTGATGACCATGCTACCGGAAGAGAAATACTGTCGACCAGATTGAACTCCTGGGAAATGAGAACAGAAGAAGCAAAAGACGGTTTTGAAGCACTTGAACAGATTCAAAAAGCACACGAAGAAAAGGATCCGTTTAAAGTGGCTATAGTTGATATGCAAATGCCTGGAATGGATGGTGAAACGCTCGGAAGAAAAATAAAAGAAGCGTATCCGGAAACAGCAATGATTATGCTCACATCGCTGGGAATGAGAAACGATCCGAATTATTATGAAGAGATCGGTTTTTCTGCCTATGCCAATAAACCCATCCGGCATGAAAAATTACAGAGTGTCCTTATTCAGGTTGTTTGTGGCCATAAGGGCGTCATGGTCGGAAAAGAGAGTGCGTCACTTAAAGAAGGTTGGTCGAAAGGCTTGTTTGAAGGACGCTCGATACGTATTCTCCTCGCGGAAGACAATATTACAAGCCAACAGGTTGCTTTAGGCATTTTGAAAAAGCTTGGACTGAGAGCAGATGCCGTAGCCAATGGGTTTGAAGCGCTGAAGGCTGCGGAGTCACTGCCTTATGATGTCATTCTTATGGACGTTCAAATGCCGGAAATGGACGGAATGGAAGCCACCAGAAAGATCAGGGAAGCAAAGAAATCCAATTTGAATAAGGAAACGCCCATTATTGCGATGACCGCCCATGCTTCAGAAAGTGACCGGGAGGCGTGTCTGAGTGCAGGAATGAGTGATTTTATTTCCAAGCCGGTTTCGCCGGACAATCTGGCAAAAAAGTTAAGTCGTTGGTTGCCGGAAGAAGAATCAGAGATTGAAAAGAAAAAAAGAGTGCCTGGTAAAAACGGGATAAAAGAACAGGCAACGAACGGAAACGGTTCAAAAGATACGATTAAGGAAGTCGCAGAAGCATCAGGGAAACCCACTCAAAACGGAAACCTGCAAAAGAAGATCTCAAACGGATCGTCCAACCAGAAAAAAGGTTCTGAGTATATGGACATTCCCGTATTTGATAAATCGGATCTTTGGGGCCGAATGATGGAGGATATGGATCTGATTTCAACGATTGTCCATGGTTTTATCGCCGACATTCCAAGGCAAATGAGAGAGCTCGAGGAGCATTGCAAAAGCGGAGATGTTAAGAATGCCGAACGCTTTGCTCATAATATTAAAGGAGCTTCCGCTAACGTGGGTGGAAAACGATTGAAGTCGATTGCAGAAAAAGTTGAAGCATTTGCTAAAGACGGACAGTTAAAAACCGTAGCCGAAAAATTGCCGGAACTGGAGAAAGAAGTAGAACACCTGCTTAAAGCACTTTCCGAAGAGGATATCGCCAAAAACTGATGAGTCTTCGGGAAGGTTTTTATAAAAGTTATTTTAGTTCATGATGACTCTTTAGAATCTCTATTCACTCGGCTTATTTAATCGCATTATTCCTTACTTGTTGCACTGGGGGGTGAAGAATCCTATCCATTGAAAAGAGGGGTATAGCTGAACGAACCTTTTTCCCAATGAATCAGGTGTTCTTGTGTGTTAAAAAACAAAAATCAGCTCTGATTGCCAGACAGAGCTGATTAATTGCCTTTTTCGATCTAATTTCTAAGATCCATTGTTGCCTGAACCATATGAGTCAACGCTGGTTTTACCTCCTCCCATCTTCTTGTTTTTAGTCCACAATCTGGATTAACCCACATTTTGGCTCGGTCGACTACTAAAAGTCGTTCTTTTATTTGATTTTTAAACTCATCTATGGTGGGTATTCTGGGAGAATGTATATCATATACTCCTGGCCCGATTTCATTTTTATAACTCACATCATGGAAGACCCTTAAAAGTCGGTTTCCACTTCTTGCTGTCTCTATGGTAATCACATCTGCATCCATCTCTTCAATTGTTTTGGTAATATCGTTGAAGTCACTATAGCACATGTGAGTGTGTATTTGGGTTTCTTTATTGGCTGTGGAAACAGCTAGTTTAAAACTGTCAACGGCCCATTTTTCGTATTCTTTGATATTTTTTTCACGAAGTGGATACCCTTCTTTCAAAGCGGCTTCATCTACTTGTATTACTTTGATTGAGGCATCTTGTAAATCACTAATTTCTTCAGAGATGGCCAATGCGATTTGTTTCGCAATTACAGAACGGGGAAGGTCGTTTCTCACAAAGGACCAGTTAATAATGGTAACAGGGCCGGTCAACATTCCTTTCATGATTTTTTTTGTTCTGCTTTGCGCATAACGGATCCATTTCACCGTCATGGGTTTGGTGCGATTAACATCCCCGTAAATCACAGGTGGTTTGACGCAGCGGCTTCCGTAACTCTGAACCCACCCGTTTTTTGTAAATAAAAATCCATCCAACAGCTCACCAAAATACTCAACCATATCGTTCCGTTCTGGTTCACCGTGAACTAAAACGTCCAGTCCAATTTGTTCTTGAAAAGCAACGCAGTCATCTATGTATTTTTTTATTTCCGATTCGTATGTATCATTTGAAATCCGCCCTTTTTTAAAATCAAGCCGAACTTTTCGAATCTCCGGAGTTTGAGGAAAACTGCCAATAGTGGTGGTTGGCAATGAAGGCAAATTCAATGCTTTTTTTTGAAGTTTAATTCGTTCTTCAAAGGCTCCATCCCTGGAAGTGACGGAAATGCGTTTCAGTTTATCCGTTACGGAAGGATTTGTTATCAGAGAAGAGTTTTTTTTAACCTTAAAAAGCGAACGTCGCTTTTCAAGTGTCTGCTTTTCTACTTCGGAGAGCGGCTTTCCAAGAAATACTTTGCCAAGCAAAGCTACTTCTTCTACTTTTTCAACGGCAAACGCCAGCCATGATTTTATTTCACTTTCCGGTTCATTACGGAGTGAATAGGGAACGTGTAACAACGAGCAGCTGGTAGAAACGATGATCTGATCCTTTGGAACTATCTCTGATATACGGTTCAGCAGGTCTAAAGAATAGTCGAGATCATCCGCCCAAATATTTCTCCCATCAACAACTCCTGCAACAAGTTTTTTTTCGTTGATATGTTCAAGGCATTGCAAGTTACTTTTGCCATAAATAAAATCCAGTCCAATGGCCCATATAGGTGTCTTGGCCAACTCTTCAACGGCTTCGCAGGCATGTTCAAAGTACGTATTGCAAATAATACGAAGGCCTTTTCCGGCCAGCGACAACTCGTCATACGTGCTTTTAATCAGCGAGAGAAGTTTTGTTTCCGGATTTTTTACAAAAATAGGCTCGTCGATTTGAAGAGTAATGGAATCATCCAGCGAGTCTAATGTAGCCAGCAATTCTTTGTATACCGAAAGCACTCTATCGAAATACTCAAAAGGGTCTTTTCCCCCAGGCGCTTTTGACAGTCCGACAAAAGTGATAGGCCCTATAAGGTTTATTTTGGGTTTAAGACCTGAAGCTTTTGCCTCCGTATATTCTTGAATAATTTTTTTTTCATTTAGTTGAAAGGGGGTGTCATTATCCAGCTCAGGTACAATAAAATGGTAGTTTGTATTAAACCATTTGGTCATTTCCATTGCTGCGGCATCATCGGTTCCTCTGGCCATTGCGAAATATCGCTCTGCAGGATCTGAAATGGACCGGAATCTTTTTGGGATGGCATTCAGCATTACAGAGGTGTCCAGTATATGGTCGTAATAACTGAAATCGTTTGAACTGATGTATTCTATGCCCTTTTGCTTCTGTTCAAGCCAATGCTTTTCTCTTAATGCTTTTGCTGTTTTTTCAAGCTCCAGGTATTCGGATGTGCCGGCCCAGTAGCGTTCTAAAGCAATTTTAAGCTCTCTGTTTTCTCCAATTCTGGGAAAACCGCTAATCAACGTATTATTCGTCATGGTTATCTCCTTTTGTTTACGCGACAAAATTATTTCTTGCTGTCATGGTATTCGGACTTAGAGCGAGCTTTTCAGCTTCTCCATACCGTAGCGCGACTGTGCCTGATTCTCACAGGACTTCCCCATCTGCGACAGCAACGCCTAATATATAGCCTTTTATTAACTAATTTCTCTTTTTTATTCGCCAATACTTTTTTGTGACGGTAATTGTCGCAAAAAAACGTAATGCTTATTTAGTCGTTAATAAAAAGTGGGAACACGTGATGAAATTTTCTCAATGGAGCCTTCTTCAACTTCGGTAGTTTCTAATCATGGGTGGCATCGCCCGGAAAAGGCTTTGAAACGATTTGAGAGCAAAAAGTGGTATACTGTATTACCTCTTGAATACAGAGGCCGGACTAAGAGAAAGCCAAAAGTTAATGATGCATGGCCATTCAAAATGACAAGCAATTTGATTTCATAATCGCTGGTGCCGGAGCTGCCGGGCTTTCTTTGCTTCGATGCATGGCTGATGATCCCTTTTTTTCTGATAAACGGATTCTGCTGGCCGATCGGTCTGTTGAACCCAAGAGGGACAAAACGTGGTGTTTTTGGCAAAAAGAAAAGAACCTGCCGGAGTCGTTTCTTTTTAAAACATGGGACTCACTGGAGGTCTTTTTTGAGGAGGAAAGCTTTTCTGAGCAACTGTCTGAATACAGCTATGCTTGCATCCGAAGCGATGTATATGCAGAAAAAGTGCATTCGGCTATTTTGGATAAGCCAAATATTTCGGTTTTGGAAACCGAAATTCATTCCTTTGGTGTAGTCATGGATCAGGGTATAATGAATACCGGGAATGGAGAGTATCGAGCGCCCTTTATTTTTCAGAGTGCACTTAAACCTGTGGGTTTTGATGCTTTTAAGGTCGATCTTTCACTAAAACAACACTTTTTGGGCTGGCACATCAAAGCGAACCGACCTCTTTTTGATCCCGGGAAAGCTACCTTCATGGACTTCAAAGTACTTCAGCAGGACGGAGTCACTTTTGTTTATGTTCTCCCCTTCCATACCCATGAAGCACTTGTCGAGTACACTGTTTTTTCTGAAAATGTGCTTCCGGAAGAGGTGTATTCAAAAGAAATTCAGGAATATATTAAGAAGAGATACGGCTGTAGTGAAAAGGAATATGAGATCGTCTATAAAGAGAGTGGAGTTATTCCGATGGAAGACCGCCGTTATGCATCAAAATACAATGACCGGGTATATAATATCGGTATTGTGGGAGGGGCTGCAAAACCATCCACCGGATACACCTTCTCACGCATTCAAAAGCAGTCCAAAGAGATTGTGGAAATGCTGAAAAAAGGAGTCGAACCGGAACTGTCCGACTCCTCACCGTACCGATACCGGGCATATGATATGCTTTTGCTATATCAACTGGCACATCATCCCGAAAAAAGCCTTCGGATCTTCCGCTATTTGTTTAAAAATAACTCAATGGATAGCGTACTTCGCTTTTTGGACGAAAGCGGGCACTTTGGACAAGATTTAAGCATCATGTATTCGGTGCCCTGGTATCCCTTTTTTCAATCCATCTGGAAGATGAGAAAAAGACTGATTACCGGCGCATAAGCAGGAAATCCAGCCAATATAAAATCAGGTTTCTGAGTTTTTATACGCTTTTCCAAGCATACGGAAAGAAAACCACCCCAAAAGGAGCATCAGAATAAGAAGAAGGCCCCACAACCAGGCGATATGATTTATCAAGGGCTTTTTTGTAGATGGTTCTGCTTCGGTCAGGCGTACCACATTCTGAGACAGATGCACGGGAAGCAGGTCTTCCGGTGCAGAATCCAGGAAGTAACGAAGGTCGTACATGGGTCGTGGAGCATCTTTGTTTCCGTAAAGGAGGAAATAATCGGAGGCCTGATCGGGAAATCGTACGATAAGTTCGTGCGTATACCCGGCTATTGATACCGAATCAACATTTAGCGGAGGATTGTCCTGGTTGTGGATGAGTACCCGAAGCACGGAGGTCTGTTGCGGTTTAAAAGTAAAAGAAGCATCTGTTATTGAATGGATGACCCCGTTTTTTAGAGTTACAAAATCCTGCTGCCAGCCATTTTGCGTTCGAAACCGGTTACGGAGGGTCTGTATGGAGATATGCCGGTAATAATCAGTTTTGTCATCAATATGAAGGCGCAGCGAGCTAACAGGTACGGCGTGCTCCAGCTCAATGTCAACCACTGACTGGCGATCGGTGGTGTTTTGATGTACGGAAAAAGAGGATACCGGATACTCCCGGATTTCCTGTTGATGCAAGGTATA
>JASCXY010000125.1 GCA_030012235.1 Balneolaceae bacterium ANBcel3
AAAATAAATTCAGACTTTACAAAAACGAAGTTTTCTGTTTATCCGGTAATTCAGAATCCTGCTTTAGTTCTTCGCTCCACATGAAGCCCGAACAACCAGCCGGGTTTTTACTTCAAGGTGCTCTACCGGCTCTTCCCTGTTTTCAATGGTATGGATCAGCTTGCGGGCCGCCTTTTTTCCCACTTCATACGCAGGCTGATGCATGGTGGTAAGAGGTGTGGCTATCAGGCCGGCGCGGACATCATCGGTAAATCCGACAATGGCGATATCGTCTGGTATGGATAGTCCCTTTTCCCTGATAGCGTCCATGGCACCGATAGCGACCGGATCGTTGACGGCAAACACTGCCCGCGGACGCTCTCCTTCCGGAAGATCAAGCATTTCTTTCATGGCCTGATATCCACCGGACTCCTGAAATCCACTGTCCGCAATCCAATCCTGTTTTACTTCCAGTCCATGTTTTTTCATGGCGGTCAGGTAGCCATTCAACCGCTTTTGACCAACAGAAACGTCTTTAGGCCCGCAAAGATGAACGATGTTCCGGTATCCATAACCAATAAGATGCTCTACGGCTCTCATAGCTCCGGCTTCATCGTCCACGCTTACACAGCTTGCACCAATACCCTCAATGCAACGGTCAAAGAACACAAAAGGCATCCCGGAATCAATCACCTGCTTATAGAACGCATAATCGGGATCCGCCTGACAGCTGGATACAAGCAGTCCGTCTACTCTTTTGGATCGAAGTGATAGAATTGCATTTTTTTCTCGCTCATAACTTTCGGCAGCGTTCACCAGAAACAGCTGGTATTTTTTATCGTACGTTTCTTCTTCAATACCACGTACCACTTCGGGGAAAAAGGCATGCGTTATTTCAGGAATAATAACACCGATGGTGTACGTTTTACTTGAAACAAGGCTTTTTGCCACATGATTTGGGGTATATCCCATTTCACGGGCTTTCTCAAGAACCTTTTGTCTGGTTTGTTCATCGACGTTGGGCCGATCGTTGACCACCCGGGAGATGGTCATTGTGGATAAACCGAGCGCTTTGGCGACTTCTTTCAGCGTTACATTCGTCCCGTTTTGTTTTGACTTTCTAGCCATAAAAACCCTTCCTCATATATAATCATCTTGAAACTGCATTTAAAATAGCATTAATCGCAAATCGATGTGCATCTTTTTTTTCCTGAAAACACTCTTCATCATCTCCTCTTTTTCCCTTCGTTTTACGGCCGGAACAACCCGCATTGGATCTCCCCCTTTTAAGTCAAATCAACGTCCGGCACATCCACCCTTTTCCAGCAGAGAATTCATCCGGTTCGAAGCAGCATCCATTTACATGGTTCCTCTTCGCTATGGATGCAAAAACAACCCGCCAGATTCTATGTGACTATCTCTGGATCCGGCAGGAGTTTCGACTATATTATGATTTTGCGTTCTTCTTTTTGTATAAGTTATGTCTATCTTTGACAGGATTGATCCATTTCTATTTATTAATTGCTTATGAATGTACTTGTAATTGGCGGAGCCGGTTATATCGGTTCCCATGTGGTTTATGAACTTGCCGATGCCGGCCATAAGGTCACTATCCTGGATAATTTTTCAACCGGCCTGCATGAAAATGTGGACCCAAGAGCTTGTCTCGTCGAAGGCGACATGCAGGATCATGCCTTAGTACGCTCCTTGCTGAAAAAAGGGGATTCGTGTGATAAGCATCAGCCCTTTGATGCCGTTTTCCATTTTGCCGCCTTGAAAGCGGCCGGAGAATCTATGACACATCCTGAAGTTTTCACCGAGGCGAACTTGATTGCGACCATGCATCTTCTGAACCTTATGTCAGAAAACGATATTCGCCGGTTTGTTTTCTCTTCTTCTGCTGCGGTGTATGGTAATCCGGAATATCTGCCCATTGATGAAGCTCACCCACAGAAACCCATCAATTACTACGGGTATACAAAACTGGCCATTGAACATACCCTGGAATGGTATAGTAAACTTAAGGGCCTTCGTTTCGCCGCGCTGAGGTATTTTAATGCCGCAGGATATGACGTAAAAGGACGTGTGCGCGGAAAGGAGCAAAATCCGGCGAATCTGCTTCCTATTGTGATGGAAGTGGCGGCCGGTAACCGGGACATGATGCAGGTTTTTGGCGATGACTATCCGACACGTGACGGCACTTGTATCCGTGACTATATCCACGTGAGTGACCTTGCTTCCGCCCATCTGAAAGCGATGGATTATCTGGTGAATGAGGACAAAGATTTGGTGATCAACCTGGCTACCGGTGAAGGATACACCGTATTGGAAGTCATCCGGGAAGCCGAGAAGGTCAGCGGGCTTTCCATCACCCGTGAAACCACCGAACGCCGGCCCGGTGATCCGGCCGATCTTGTGGCCACTTCTACGTTGGCTTTGGATACCATCGGTTGGAAAGCGCAGTATTCGGATATACATACATTGGTTTCCAGCATGTGGGAAGTCTATAAGTAGCAACCGCCGCACGCATTCTACAGCCTGGCACATTGCAAATGGCTCAAAGAGGATCTGAACGCAAGGAATAACCTTTATAAGGGACTCATGACCGATCAAAACGAACGAATTTTTAAAAAACGAAGAGCGATGCTTGTTGAGGAGCTGGCTTCCAAAGGCATCCGGGACTCTCGTGTCTTGCAGGCGTTTGATGTTGTGCCCCGACACCGTTTTATTGATTCCGCCCTCTCTCTTCGTGCGTATGAAGATTCTGCACTTCCGATTGAAATGGGCCAAACCATTTCCCAGCCGTTTACCGTCGCGCGACAGACGGAACTGCTCGAAGTAAAAGAAGGCCACAAAATTCTTGAAATAGGCACCGGCTCCGGGTATCAGGCAGCCATCTTATGTGAAATGAAAGCCACCGTTTACTCTATTGAACGGCACCCGAAGCTCTATGAACGCTCAAAATCCATCTTACAACAACTGGGCTACCGCCTGATGCAAAAAAGCGGTGATGGTACCCTTGGATGGAGAGCCTATGCACCGTATGACGGAATTGTGGTTACGGCCGGGGCTCCGGTGGTACCGGATAACCTCAAACAGCAGCTGGCCATTGGAGGACACCTTGTGGTTCCGGTTGGCGATGAAGAAAAACAGCTGATGGTTCGGATTTGCCGGATCTCTGAAGATGAGTTTAAAGAAGAAACCTTCTCCTCGTTCAAGTTTGTCCCCCTCATCGGAAAACAGGGCTGGCAGCAATAGCCTTTTTTATTTGTATTGTGGTATCATTTATCAGAAAACGTTTACTGACCCGCAGAAACCTGCTCTCCGGCATCGGTCTGGTGCTTTTTATCATTGCCTTCCGGGTTCTCCGGCAGGAAATCCAGCAATTCAGCTGGTCTACCTTTATGGAGCATATCTCCATGATTCCCGTGTCGCATCTGGCCGGAGCAATGGCTGCATCGGTGGCCGGTTATCTCATTCTCACCGCTTACGACAAACTTGCACTTCACTATGTAGGTATTCGGATTCCATGGAAAAAATATGCGAAAGCCTCTTTTCTTGGATTTGCTTTCAGCCACAACATCACACCTTCCCTGCTGGTCGGCGGCACCATACGCTACCGGATCTATTCATCCATGGGAATATCGGGGTTTGATGTAACCAAGGTCGTCGGTTTTTGCGCACTCACCCTCTGGATTGGTTTTATGTCCCTGGGCGGACTGGCTTTTACGAGTACTTTTTTTGTGATACCATCCGAGGTTTCATTTCCTCTTCCCGGCCTGCCCTGGCTGGGGATTCTGTTTCTGATTCTGGTCGCATTGTATCTGATTCTTTGCCGGAATATCCGTTCCACACTGGTTTTTAGAAAACATATCTTTTCGCTTCCCAAACTTCCTTTAGCCATAGGTCAGGTTGTGGCCGGTTCTTTGGATTTAGCGGTTTCTTCGTTGGTCTTGTACCTGTTGCTTCCTCCTATCCCGGAACTGTCCTGGCCGGCATTTCTTGCCATTTATCTACTTGGGTTCATGGGCGGAATCATCAGCCAGGTACCCGGCGGACTGGGAGTGATCGAGACCATACTTGTTCTCATGCTGGGAGCCTATACCGATACCACGCTTATCCTGAGTGCGGTTCTTGCCTACCGCCTTCTGTATTTTATTCTTCCCCTCTTTGCAGCGCTGGTGCTTCTTGCGATTCACGAAGTCCGCCAACGACTCAAGAAAAGAAAATCCTGATCAACGTTGTAGCCGGCCGTACTCGGACACCCGGCTTTCATCGATCGTGATCAGAATATTGTAGGCATCCAGCCTTGTTTCTGTGGGTGCATCCATGAAAAATGCCCTGAATTCTCTGTTTTTTGCTGAAAATAAAAGATCAAACAGAAAACGGGAACTGGTTCTTCGCTGTGCCTCGTGGATCATGTGAAATGCCTCCAATACCCGGGTTCTCGAAGCTTGAGGCTCCGTGGTAAACGTATCCAGCCCCAGGCGATGATACATATAAACGGCTCTCCGGAAATCCTCATAGTCAGGATTCAGAAGCTGAGACACCAAATCGTGCCGGCTTCGCCGTACACCGGATCCCCCCCATCCGGAACCGGATGAGAGCCCCATATCGGCGATCCTCAACGCTTCTCTATAAAAATCCTCACCGCCGAACTCGGAAAAAGAATCATAGTCAAACCCCAGGATGACATGTGCGTAAAAATCCAGCACCGAGGCCATGTCATGGTACTGATACGTATCAAACAACAGGCTTTGTCCCCGGCTGTATTCAAAGGACCAGTTATTGTCACTGTGCAAAAAGAGTGGGGTGATCTGCAGTGTACCGTATATGGGCCGTTCCGTGGAAATGATCAAAGTCGATTGAAAATTCCGGTCCGAGACATCATTAATAATAACCTGAATATTTACGGTGATTCGCTCCCGTTCCCCAAAACGGTCTTCGGTCCAGCTGTTCGTTTCCAGATATTCTTTAATCAACGGCTCCAGATCATCGAGATAATCGTAATCAGTGGTACTGATTTGTGAGGTGTTGATGGAAACATTGACATCAAATACCTGGTTTGCCTGCACAGCAACAGGCCTCCCGAACATCGAAATCAACAAGAGCGCCAGTATGGCGACAGTAAACCGCATAGTTTTTCTTCCTTTTGTGATACGGGTGTAAGGTTTAAGCATCCCGATAGTGTAGTAGAATACACAAGAGAATCTGCATTTCCCGGATGATCAAAGATAATCAACCACAGTATCATATTCACTTTTTTGAACGTATAACGTTTGATGTCGAAAAAAAGCATACTACTCGTCACGCATTCACAAAAAAAGGGCTATAACCGGTTTTTTTACGGTTCACAGCCCTCTTGTCCATCCTTTTTTTTATGGATATTCCTGCTGACATTCCCTCTTTTCATCGCTACCTCTGCTCCGGTATATGCTCAATGGACGATGGGCGCCGGAGGTATTGCGATGGGCCAGGCGCATACCGCTGACCACCGGGATGCCTGGGCGGTGTTTCATAATCCAGCCCAGATTTCTCCTCATGATTTCTCGGCTGGATTCTTTTCGATCCGATATTACGGCCTCCGTGAACTTCAGGATCACGCCGCTTTTATATCCTCCCCGCTGCCCTTTGCCGGAGAGACGTTCCAGGCAGGTATTGCTGCCGGACTACATACCTATGGGTTTGAGCTGTACAGGGAAACCCGTATGCGCTCCGGTTTCTCTTTGATGGTTTCCGGTATTCGCTGGGGCATCACCGTAACCTATGCTCATGTCCAGATTTCGGATCGCCCCTCTGTACATCACCTCCTGTTTGATACCGGCTTCTCCGTTCCACTCTCCTCTTCTTTTGTTGCGGCGGTTCGAATCTCCAATCTGTTAGAAAAACCTGCCAGCCCGTCTGCCGGCGCTTCTTCGGCTTTAACCGAAAACCCGAATGTTCCGCTATTCCCTCAGGAGCTTGCCTTCGGGTTGCAATGGCTGGTCTTCTGCCATACCCGAATCCTGCTGGATGTGGTCAAGGATACGTTGTACCCCGCTATGATTCGCACCGGACTGGAATACAGCCTGATGGACGGATTTCTGCTTCGTACCGGATGGACCTCCCGGCCTTTTACCTGGGCGGCCGGATTTGAGGTCTCTTTTTCATCGCTTTCTGCCGAAGTGGCCATACAACATCATGAAATCCTGGGATACAGCCCGGGAATTTCCTGCCGGATTTCGCTATGATGCTTTTCTGGATACTTCACCCCCGGCAATCACGTGCTTTCTCCCGGTCACTCCCCACCAGGAGTTTCTTCTGCAGTATTATTTTGGGGATAGTCTCTCTTCTTCTAACACTCCCGGTCCATGGATTTTCAATGAATCAGGAACTTCCGCCTGCTTCGGAAGCAGATTCTCTTTTCTTGCTTACCGATGAATTAATCTGGGTGTTCGAAGGCCAGGAAGCCCCTTCTGACTCGGACGACGAAGGGCGGTTATCGGAATACCTCTCGGATATGCTGGCCATGATGCCGGCAGATGTTACAGGCAGACATTTGATGCGGATTCAGTTTTCCAGGCCGCAAACGGCAGGGTATACAAAAAACTCCGATGGGCAGCGGGTATATCAAGGATCACCATTACGCGTATACCATCAGCATCGGCTCTCTGCGGGTAAGATACACGCCCATCTCACACAAATTAAGCTTCCGGGAGAGCCTTTCCATGGACGGGCCGGTTTTGATTTTTCCTCCGGCCACGTTTCTCTTGAAGACACCGGGCCGGTTTCCCGTGTTATTCTCGGAGATTACTCCCTGCACTTCGGACAAGGATTGACGTTATGGTCAACGCCTTCGTTTGGAAAGTCGGGCACCTATCACAGAGCGCCTTACAAATACGGGCGGGGAGCCCGGCCCTATTACTCCTCCGATCAGCATCATTTTTTCAGAGGAATTTCTGTACAGTTGAGGCCGCCATCGTCCATGTTTCGTTCCGATAATACACCCGAACTGACTCTCTTTTACTCCAGGAAACCACGCTCCGCCGTGTTGGCCGACTCCATGTTCATTCGCCCACCAGTTCAAAGCCCATACCATCGCACAAAAGCTGAACTTGAACGCCGCCATAATATTTCTGAAACCGTTATCGGCGGGCACTTCCGCTTTCCGGTTCGAACATTGGGAGCACTGGGACTGACCGGATACCATTATTCTCTGGATCATCCGGTGCTTCCTTTATCACAGCAGCACCCTATGCAGGGACAATCAAACCTTGTCGGTGGTGTCGATATGACCTTTTCTGTCTCCCGGTTTCGTTTTTTTATGGAAGCATCCATAAACAAACCCAAACGGCTCGTTCATTCTGATTTTTTTTCTGACTCCAATGACGAAACAGGTATTTCAGGCTTATCCTCCGGTGGAATCAGCTGGGTCGCCGGAGTTATGGGCACAGGTACACAGGGAATGGACTGGGTATTTGCCAGACGTTCACTTGGAACGTATTATTGGTCGGAGTTTACACATATCTTTGCCGAGGGGTCCCGTCCTTCAAATCAATCCGGCTGGTATGCGGGCATACGAATCCGGCCTTCTTCCAAAGCCTCATACAGTGGATTCATAGACCGGTTCCGTTTTCCCGAAGCGGATCATCGCAGAAATGCGGGAGATTCGGGGTGGGAGCATGCCTCAGAAATCCGCCTGCGTCCGGTTCGATCCGGCCACATCCTGCTTGGTCTGCGATACAAAACATCCCAAATGAGAATTCACCAGCCCGACCGGTACGATCGTGACATTCGATCTACAGGGGATCAAAGCAGGCTCACATTCAGAGTTCAGACACGATGGTCCGCGGGCCACAGACTGACACTCACCAGTCAGGCCAATATCGTCAGGG
>JASCXY010000126.1 GCA_030012235.1 Balneolaceae bacterium ANBcel3
AAATTTCATTTAGCAAAGACGAACGGCTGATTACTTTCCCTGCATTTGCTGCGAGATAATAGAGAACCTCAAATTCTTTACGAGGAAATCGAAGTTTCTTGTCCTGTTTAATGACAATATATTGATCTCTGTCGATTTTCAAATCGCCGATTTCAATGTTGTGTCCGGGAATTTGATGAGGGGATTTTGTTCTTCTCAGAACCGTCTTAATTCTGGAAATTAAGCGGCTGATACTAATGGGCTTAACAATGTAATCGTCTGCTCCAGTATTCAACCCGGTTATTTCTGTTGCTTCATCGCTTTTAGCGGTCAAAAAAATAACCGGTATTTCCGAATAAGCGGGCTTTTTTTTCAAATGTTCACACAATTCGAGTCCAGTCATCTTTGGCATCATAATATCCAAAACAATCAGATCAGGTATCGAGTGACTGATGTGCTCTAAAGCTTCATTGCCATTATTGGCCGTTGAAACATCATATCCTTCTTTTTTGAGGTTATATTCTATGAGCTCAAGAATATCTGCTTCGTCATCTACAATTAATATGGATAGCTTTTGCAAGGGTTGCGTAGTTAATTTGCAAGAATGAAATGAAAAAGTTTCTTGCTTCTAAAATAAAGGAAAGAATGATTGGGAGTGTTACTAAATTGTTATCTCTGCAGGTAATTAAGTGATGTTTTAATAAGACCTGAAACAGAAGAATCATCCGGATGATCTTTTCGGGCAGCTTGAAATGCTGTTAACGCTCTGTTTTTTGGATATCCCAGAGCTTCTAATGCAGAAAGAACTTCATTTTGAACCGTATTCATCGGTGAAGCAGTGTGCGTATGATCAGAACTCACCAGTTCCATTTTGTCTTTTAGTTCAAGAACAATTCGTTCGGCAGACTTTTTCCCGATTCCCGGGCCTTGTGCTATAAGAGAAGCGTTTTGTTGTACAATGGCTTCACTGATCTGAACAGGAGACATGGCGGATAGCAGGGCAAGCGCTATTTTTGGGCCAACACCCTTTACTGAAATCAGCAGTTCAAATATGAGTTTTTCTTCTTCCGTAGAAAAACCAAAAAGTTGCTGGTCGTTTTCTGTAATATTATGGTATATAAACAAAAAAAGATTTTCACCATGAGAGGGAATTCTATCCAGCGTATAATTGGAGACGCGGACAGCATAACCCACCCCCTGAACATCCATCGTAACAAATCCAGCTTTTTTTGAAAACAGATTTCCGCGAAGAAATGTTATCATACGTTCTCCTAAAGTTTACGGATACGATCCGGATTATCTGCTACAAAAGAGCTCCAGGTATTCTTTTTTCTTTTTACTGGTTCAGGTGAAGAGCCGTTTTCCACCGAACCTGGAGCCTGAATTTTTTGTAAATGACACCAGGCTACTGCCAGTGCATCCGTAGCATCATCCGTTAATATTTTACGGTCAATGTTCAGGATCTTTTCAAGCATATAGGCAACTTGAACCTTACTTGCGTTTCCGTTTCCCGAAATAGCTTTTTTTACAGCTTTGGGGTAGTATTCAAATACCGGAACATTTTTATGTAACGCTGCCATTATGATGGAAGCCTGAGAGCGCCCGAGCTTCATCATGGCGAGAGGATCTTTTCCATAAACAGGAACCTCAATGGCACAGCTATCCGGCTTGTAAGTATCAATGATGTTTGAGACAAAGCTGTAAAGTTCACACAGTCTTGGCTGCCAGTCTTTTATCTTTGTCAGATTTAAAGCATCACATAACAAAGCTTTTTTTATGGTACCCTGAACATCAAGTACAGCATATCCGGTTTTCCTTGAACCGGGGTCAATGCCCAATATGCGCAAGGAGTTCATAAAAAAAGGATTCAAGAGTTGGACTGCTTGCTTTTTCTAAGTTCCGCAAGTTCAAAAATCAAGTCTTCACTAATACCGTTGGTGACAAATCCTCCGTCGTGAAACAGATTTTGCATGGTGACCATCCGGGTAAGGTCGGAGAACAAAGTGACACAGTAGTCCGCACAATCTTCAGCCGTCGGATTACCGAGGGGCGACAGCTTTTCGGCAAACTCATACATGGCATTAAAACCTTCTATACCGGTACCCGCAGAGGTCTTTGTTGGGCTTTGAGAAACGGTATTAACGCGGATTTTTCGTTTAGCCAGACGGCTGCCAAAGTTACGCGCAATACTTTCAAGCAGGGCTTTGGCATCATTCATGTCTGTGTATTTTGAAAAGATTCGTTGAGCAGCAATGTAACTTAAGGCCAAAATACTGGCTCCGTCATTAAGAGCATCTTGCTCTACACAGGCTTTCAGAATTTTATGCAACGAAACGGCTGAAATATCAAGCGTCTGTTGAAGAAGCTTGTAGTTGAGTTTTTCGTAGGGAATATCTTTACGAATGTGGGGAGACATACCGACCGCATGTAACACAAAATCAATTTTTCCAACGCGTTCAAGTGTGCCATTTATTAATTCGGTGACTTGTTTGTAATCGGTTACGTCACAGCCGATAATGATAGAATCGGTTTTATCTGCAAGTTCCTGAAGTTTACCATAGCGAAGAGCTATGGGTGCGTTTGATAAAACAAAATCTGCACCTTCTCTCTTACATGCTTCTGCAACCTGCCAGGCAATACTTCTTTCGTCGAGAGCACCAAGTATCAAGCCTTTTTTCCCACGTAATAATCCGTGGCCTTTCGTTTTGTCCATTCCCACTAATTTTTTATGCTTAACAGTTCAATTTAATTACGTAAAGTAGCTAAAAAGTATAGAGGTAACAAACCCGACCCGAGGTTTGTGGATAATATGTTCATTAATAGAAATAAATAATTGATTTGGGTCATTTTTCTGCATATTTTTCCTGACTTTGCAGAACTATTGCAGAATCGTTTTCAATTCGGGAAATGAACAAGTTTTAAGAGCACATGTTTGAAGATCTTTCCGGTAAACTAGAACAAGCGTTTAAATCCGTTACGGGTCAGGCAAGGCTGAGTGATGTCAATGTTGCCGAGACGGTGCGAGAGATACGTCGTGCCCTTTTGGATGCCGACGTTAATTACGATGTAGCCCGATCTATAACAGCCGCTGTTAAAGAAAAAGCGCTGGGACAGGGGGTTTTGGCGAGTGTTACGCCGGGCCAGCAGTTTACCAAAATAGTATACGATGAGCTCGTTTCTGTTCTCGGTGATGAAAAAGAAGACATCCAGTTTGCTTCGACACCGCCAACGGTCATTTTAATAGCAGGCCTTCAGGGTTCTGGTAAAACAACGTTTACGGCGAAGCTGGCAAAATTTTTAAAGAGCCAGGGAAGAAATCCGTTATTAGCAGCAGCGGACGTGTATCGCCCGGCGGCTGTTGATCAGTTACGCACACTGGGAGATTCTATTGAGGTGCCGGTTTACTCGATTAAAGAGAAAGATGCCGTTCGCACTGCAAAAGAAGCATTGGCTGAAGCCAAAAAGAATGCACACGACACTCTGATCATTGACACCGCAGGCCGGATGCACGTGGATGAGGTGATGATGTCAGAAGTAGCTGAGATTAAGAGTGTTGTAAAACCAAACGAGGTTCTGTTTGTTGTGGATGCCATGACAGGCCAGGACGCCGTTTTTACAGCCAGGGAATTTGACAAGCAAATCGATTTTAACGGGGTTGTACTTACCAAGTTGGATGGTGATACTCGTGGTGGTGCTGCCATATCCATTAAATCGGTTGTTAATAAGCCCATAAAGTTTGTAAGTACAGGTGAAGGTGTTGATTCTATTTCCGCTTTTTATCCGGATAGAATGGCACAGAGAATCCTGGGTATGGGCGATGTAGTTTCTCTTGTTGAAAAAGCCCAGGAACAGTACGATGAGGTTCAGGCCAGAAAACTTCAGGCCAAAATTTCATCTAACGCATTTAATTTTGAAGATTTTTATGGCCAGCTGCAGCAGATAAAAAAGATGGGATCCATGCGGGATTTAATCGGCATGATTCCGGGAATGAGTAAGCAGCTTGGCGATGTGGAAATTGATGATGATTCACTTAAGCCCATTGAGGCGATGATCAATTCCATGACCATTCAGGAACGAAGAAACCCTCAGCTGATCAATGGCAGTCGCAGAAAAAGAATTGCTACAGGATCAGGTACATCGGTTCGGGAGGTCAACGACCTTCTGAAGCAATTCAATCAAATGAAGAAAATGATGAAGACCATGACCAAAATGAATAAAATGGGTCGTGCGATGGAGGGATTGAAGAACCTGGCCGGAAGGCAAAGATTACATTAGGAACAACTACAAACCCGCTTAGGAGTAAAAAATTGGTTAGAATACGATTACAACGACATGGCAGAAAAAAACTCCCGTATTACCACATCGTGGTTGCTGACGTTCGTTCAAAACGGGATGGCCGGATCATTGAAGACCTGGGACGTTTCAGTCCTACACAGGAACCCAACTTGGTCCAACTGAAAGAAGACAGAGTGGTTTACTGGGTCAAAAATGGCGCACAGGCGAGCAACGCTGTTCGAACCATTTTGAAAAAGGAAGGTATTTACTATCGGATCCACCTGGAAGGATGGGGTAAATCCGAAGAGGAAATCAATGAAATTATCGGAAAGTGGAAGCAGGAAAAAGGCGAAAAGCAAGCAACTCCTGTATCTCGCTCCGAAAAAATGAAGCAACAGCTTAAGGCCGAGGAAGAAGCATTCCGCAAAGAACAAGAAGAAAAGGCACGTGAAGAAGCTGAAAAAGCTAAAGCGGAAGCCGAAGCTGCGGAAAAAGCTAAACAGGAAGAAGAAGCCGAAGCTGCAAAAGAAGAAGCCGCTGAAGAAACAGAGGCTAAAGAAGAGGCCGCCGAAACATCTGAGGAAACCGAATCCAAGGAAGAAGTTGCAGAAGAGCCTGCTGCTGAAGAAGAAAAACCTTCAGAAGAAGATTCTGAGGAAGAAAAAAAAGATAAGTAATCCGATAACTTGTTTCTGGTAGCGATGCTATGGCTATGATGAATAGTTCCAGCCTGTTTATGCTGGGGAAAGTGGTCAAAGCTCATGGGACAAAAGGCGGATTTTTGTTGGATATCGGAAGTTTTTTAAAGGAATCCATGCCAAAGGATAAGCTCTTTTTGAGGTATCCTGGCCATCAATGGGTACCTTACAGAATCGATGATATCCGACCTGTTTTGGATAAATCCAGAACGTTGTTCTTTGTTAGACTGGAAGAAATTCATACACGCACAATTGCTGAATCATTACGTAATCATGAAGTGATGACGGATCAAAAGCCGGAGGCGTTGGAAGAAGAACCATCCACCGCTGGCTATGAGGTGGTTCGGCCGGACAAAACTGTCCTGGGTGAAGTTGTGGATATCATTGAGACCCCGGCATATGAAGTTTTTGTCGTTGTTGCTGATAAAGGCCGGGTCCTGATACCGGATGTTCCTGAGTATGTTACGAACATTTGCCACGATACCCGGGTTTTGATGGTGCAGAATACGGATAATCTGGAGTCACTGGCTGACTCTCCGGATTAATGGCGAGGTTTCCTAATGCGAATTGATATTATCTCCGCTGTACCAGAGTTGCTGTCTGGCCCTCTTGACCACAGTATTATCGGAAGGGCAAGAGATTTTGGAAAAGTAGACATCGTTATTCATGATGTACGTGCATACTCAAAGGATAAACATAAAAAAGTAGATGATTATCCATTTGGTGGCGGAGCCGGACTGGTGATGACTCCGCAGCCAATTTTTGATTGTATTGAATCTCTTAAAAAAGAACGTACGTATGATGCTGTTCTTTTTCCTACACCTGATGCTGTAGTTTTGGATCAAAAAATGGTCAACTCCTTTTCTCTGTTTGAAAACCTGATTATTTTATGCGGCCATTACAAAGGAGTAGATCAGCGTGTCAGAGATGAAATCATCACGCACGAATTCAGTATTGGTGATTATGTGCTTTCCGGCGGGGAGTTACCCGCTATGGTTTTAGTCGACAGTATCGTTCGATTGATTCCGGGAGTTATCGGAGATTCAGAAAGTGCGCTGGATGATTCGTTCCAGGATGGCCTGTTATCAGCGCCGGTATATACTCGTCCGGCAGATTTCAGAGGTCATAAAATACCGGAAGTTCTGGCTTCGGGTAATCATGAAAAAATTCGAAAGTGGCGAGAAAATAAAGCCATTGAGCGAACCGGAAAAATAAGGCCTGATTTGCTCAGGAATGTTATAGATAAATAAGTAATTACGAGAAAAATGGAAAAGCTTAAATTAGTTGAACAAACACAAACCAGAGACGATATCCCCCAGTTTCAACCGGGAGATACGGTAAATATTCATTACCGTGTTCGTGAGGGTGGTAAAGAAAGAATCCAGCAATACCAGGGCGTTGTTATTGCACGCAAAGGTGGTGGTGCTAACGAAACCTTTATGGTTAGAAAAATCTCTAACAACGTGGGTGTAGAGCGGATTTTTCCTTTAAACTCTCCCTTTATTGCCAAAATTGATGTTGTCAAACGTGGGAAAGTACGTCGTGCCAAGCTTTTCTATCTTAGAGCACTTCGTGGTAAAGCGGCAAGACTTCGGGAAAAAGGACTTATTTCCTGACACTCGTTTTTTAACGATAGAGTATTTCTATTTTTTCGGTTGGCTCACGGGTAGCATTACGAATGGCTATCTGTTGAGCAGCCTTCATGGCCAACTGATTGAAGGCAACAGATGATGGGGAATCCGGGGCAAGGTCAACAATGGGCCTTCCCGTATCACCCCCTTCCCGTAACTGTTCTTCTATAGGAACCTCTCCTAAGAAAGGAACGCCCAGTTTTTCGGCAAGGTTCTTTGCCCCGTCTTTGCCAAAAATGTGATATTTGCGATCCGGCAAATCCGGTGGTGTAAAAAACGCCATATTTTCTACGATACCGAGTACCGGTACTCCGACTTTTCCAAACATGGCAACCCCTTTTCGGGCATCATCAAGAGCAACGGTCTGTGGGGTTGAAACAATGATTGCCCCGGTCAGCGGAACCGACTGAACAATAGTAAGCTGGATATCACCCGTGCCGGGAGGCAGATCCAGAAGAAGGTAGTCTAACTCGCCCCAGTCCGCTTCACTTAAAAATTGTTTTACTGCACTGGAAACCATGGGTCCGCGCCAGACAACAGCATCGTCGGTATCCACTAAAAAGCCCATGGAAAGCAATTTTACGCCATATTTTTCCAATGGGATTAGCTTCCTTTGTGCGCTGATGTTTGGCTTCTCATGAAGATCAAACATGGTTGGTATACTGGGACCGTATATATCTGTATCTACCAATCCGACTTTGGCTCCTGTTTTTGCCAAAGCAACGGCCATATTAACAGAAACCGTAGATTTACCCACGCCTCCCTTTCCAGAGGCAACTGCGATTATGTTTTTTACTCCTTTCAGCAAGTTCTGGTCACCCTGACCCTCGGTTCGGCTCTTGGTTACGCGAGAACTCATATGTACAGAAACTTCCGCTTCTTTGTCTACCAGATGTGTGACCGCATTTATGCACGCTTTTTTTATCTCTTCTTTGAGCGGACATGCCGGAGTGGTTAAATAAACAGTGAATGAGACCTTTTTTCCTTCAATTTCTACATCTTCGATCATTCCCAGAGAAACCAAATCCTTTCCGAGATCAGGGTCTATCACGTTTCTGAGGGCATCGACTATATTTTCTTTTGTAATTTTCATTCGTATCAGGGATTTGATCGTTATTTAACGCAAAGTCAGCAAATGCACGCTTTTTAAGAGTTTTCTGTCTTGTATTCAACAAGAGAAAAGTTAAAAAAA
>JASCXY010000127.1 GCA_030012235.1 Balneolaceae bacterium ANBcel3
TCATCGTTTTCTGTGGTAGAATGAATGATATCACTAAAGCCAATAATAGAAGTAAGCGGTGTCCGAAGCTCATGACTCACCGTGGCCAAAAAAGCGGATTTTAAGCGAGCATTTTCTTCGGCCCTTTGTTTAGCCGCCAATATGGCTTTTTCGGCATTTTTTCGCTCTGTAATGTCGTTAACTACCGTTACAACATGAGTTATTTCCCCGTTTTCATCGTCCAAAATCGGGGATTTGGTAATTTCATAAAAACGTGTTTCTCCATCCAGGTCAAATGTCCAGCCCGTTACAAGAGTTTTTCCAGAGGCAAAAACCCGCCCATACTCTTTCCAAAGGCCGGAAATTGAATCTGTATATATGAAGTCCAGTTTTTTCTCGGAAATTTCTTCTTTGTCCGTTCTCTCACGTACCAGCTGTTCACATGCATTATTGCAACTTGTCACTTCTTTGTTTCTGTTAACCACAAATACCGGAACGCCAATGGAAGCAAGTATCCTCTGACAGTACTTCCGACTTTTCTCAAGCTGTTTAAGCGCGGAAACTTTTTCCGTTATATCATCAAACATCACCGAGAAAAAACCGTCTCCGGATGAAAAGGCATGTATTCTGTACCACCTTTCCAAATCTGCCGAATACTCTTCCATCACAAGCTCGCCTCCGGATAACGCCAGTTCACCGTACGCTTTTATCCAATCAAATGCATCCTTCTTAATGGATGGCAAAACCTCTGTAACTTTCTTCTGGAGGATATTTTTTGAGGCTAACCGGGTCATTTTTTCAAACGCCGGGTTTACTTCCAGGAATATGTAATCCGCTGGCTTTTGATTGTCATCGACCAGAATCTGATGATAGGCAAAGGCGAAATCTGCCACATGGAGCATCTTACGGTATTGATCTTCATCCATAATGCTTCTCCTGATAAGGCAGTACTTATTTAATCTTGTCTGAATGGCACTCTTTCTGAACTTAATACACAACAATAATCATTCCAAATGTTTAAAAAACAAACATTTTGAAGATATTTCTCTGTCCTTAGTGTAACGTATATGGAAGCGATACGCGTATCTTCAACCCTGTTTTTTTGGACTCTATCTCAATATGGCCACGAACCTGCTGAACCAATCCATGAATCAATGTGTAGCCAAAACTCCCCTGCATATGTAACTGTTCAGGATCTTCTACTCCGCCACCGTTATCTTCCACGATCAGGGTAAGTCTATCCTTCTTCTTTTCTAACCGAACCTCAATGTTACCTTTCTGGCAATCGTTAAAGGCATGTTTATAGGCGTTCAATACAAGTTCGTTTACAAGCAGGCTAAGTGGAATCGAGTTATTGATGTCCAGCATCGCGTCATCGGCAATCAATTGAATCGATATCTCTCTGTCGTTTCGCACATATATTTTCTCAAGATTGGAAATTACCCGCTGTAATAGGTCACTAAAATTAATAACTGCAAAGTTATCGCTTTCATACACCATCTCATGAACCAGTGCCATGGACTTAATTCTGTTTTGTGTCTCCTGAAGCATTGTTTCCGGGGATTTATTTCCCAACCCAAACTCGGATTGTAAGGAAATCAAACTGGAAATGACCGCCATATTATTTTTCACCCGGTGATGAATCTCGGAGAGCAAAACGTTCTTTTCTCTCAGATTTTCATTGATAACCTTTTCAGCTTTGATTCGCCCTGTTATATCAGAGAACACCACGGCTATCTTTCCTTCCTCAGGTTTAAACACCCAGCTGTCGAAATATTTGCCAATCAATGGATTGTAGTTTTGCTTTGAAACCGGGTTTCCCGTCTCAATCACCTGATCAAAAAGGCTCTTCCAACCACTCTCTGATTCCGGAAGCACGTTACTAAGAGTTTTGCCTATTACCGAAGCTGCGTTTAAACCCATCATGTTTTCAAACGCCGGATTAACTTCTTCAAAACGATAGTCCGATACGTCCCCCTGGTCATCATACAAGACCGAATGTAGAGCAAAGCCGGTGGTAAGATTTTCAAAAAGCGACCGATACTTCTTTTCACTACTCTTTAACGCTTCTTCAGACAGAATGCGATCGGTTACATCCCGGACAAACTCCACAACTCCCGAAACATTGCCTTTTGAATCATGCAATGGATAACTAAACTGTTCCAGCCAACCATTGGTATCCCCTTTTTTTACGAAAGGTATAATTTCAACAGCTCTTCTATTTTCCTGAAGGGATTGAGCACAGGAACAAACCTCACAGGGTTCATTTCTACCCTGAAACGCCTCATAACACTTTTTCCCCACCAGTGGCATTTCATGGCTAAACCAGCGTTTCATCGCATGATTCACGCTTCGGATGGTAAAGTCCGGTTCTAACACACAAATACCATCATCAATACTGTGAAAAATGCCATTCAGCAGATTAGTGCTTGCCTCCAACTCAAGCTCTGCAATCTTTCGATCTGTTATATCCGTCAATACGCCTCTGACCCCGACGGGCTTTCCTTCTTCAAAAACGGTTTTGGCCGCCGTTCTCATCCAAAGAACCCGTTGATCCTTCGTTATAAACCTGTACTCTGTGGCCTCCTTAACCCCGGATAATATCTTTTGAAACTGCTCAATCCTCCCTTCTTTGTCATCCGGGTGCACAATATCAACAAAGCACTTTCCGATTAATTCTGCTGCGCTGTATCCACTGATAGCCTGAATGTTCGGAGAGATGTAAGCGATCCTTGCTTCCTTGTCAAGGACATAGATAATTTCATTCAGGTTCTCTACCAGCGACCTGAACTTTTCTTCGCTTTTTCTAAGGGCTTCTTCTGCGTCTACACGATCGGATACATCCAAAAAAAAGCCATCCCATAAGACAGAGCCATCTTTCTGCTTTTCGGGCGTCGCCTGGGCTTCAAGCCATATATAATGATCTTTCTTTTTGAACCGGAAAGTTGAGTGATAGGGTTTCAAATACTGTGCAGACTCATCTACCAAATATCGGTACCGCATCCGGTCATCCGGCTGGATGCGCCCAACCAACTCCATGGGGTCTTTTATAATATCTGTATAAGCTACTCCCAGCTTGCTTTCTGCCGAAGCGCTGATAAACGGAAAATCAAAGGAGCCATCCGGGTACAACCTGAACTGATACACCACTGCAGGCATATTCTCGGCCAGCCGTTTGTATTTACTTTCGGAACGGATAACGGCCTCCTCCATCTGTTGCCGTCCTGTAATACCTTCGGCCATCAACAATACGTTTTGATGATCTTGCCTAAAGAACAACTTGTACCTTATCACACTTTGAGAGCCCTTTTCAACGTTTTCCGTTATCGTTTCCCCGTTAAATGCCTCTGGGTTTGAAACAGACGCTCTTTCTTTTAATTCGCGATAGACCTTTTCTCTTCGTTTTTTGTCTGGAAATAATGTTTCCCAAAAAAGTGGCGATTGAATCGGCTGATCCTCGGAAAAGCCCAACAATCGCTTGAAGGGATTATTGCATGCTACAAAGGTAACGGTTTTCTCAACATGGAGTTCTGCAGCAGCACACGGAAACGAATCCAAATCAAGCACAGGCTCAGGATCCATCGATAGCTTTTTATGGGCCATCGAATAATAAAGCACATAAAACTCAGATTCAGTCTCAGCATGAAATTCAAGAGCATACTTCTTGCCCTGATAGAAGCAACTTTCACTCAAGATCAACGCACCCTTTTCTTTTTTAACCGACAAAAGTTCTGGCAGCCGGGCCATCAAGGTCTTTGACAATCCCGGGAACACCATTTCAGCCTTATATGATGCCTTTTTTTTTAGTGAAAGGCCTGTTATGTACTCAAAAGCAGTATTTCCATGCAGCGTTTTTATCTCTTTTACCTCTCCATAATTGTCTCGTAACAACTTGTGACAGCTGTAACCAAAACCGGCGGAATCAACTACACGTTTGAAATCCCGTTGCTCCATAGAATCAGATATGAGGCGATGATGTTCGTTCATCTGGCACTATCCCTGCTTTTCACACAGTGAAAGATCGTTATACTTGTCAGATGTTTAATAGTGGTGTTAAGGAAGCTTCTTTATTTATCGGTTATAGATGTCTTTTCTGAATGATCCCGCTTCAACTCCATTTTTTTGTGCAGGTCTTTCAGGATCTCTTCGATGGAAAGTCTTCTACCTGCAATTACACTCTTCTTGTTTAGTATATAATCTAAAAAGTGCTCATCAATTCAAAGAGTTATTTCGTTTATTTTAATGGAAAACCGCTTTTCTTAGTATAATGAACTCCGG
Source organism: Balneolaceae bacterium ANBcel3 (assembly GCA_030012235.1). Lineage (GTDB taxonomy): Bacteria > Bacteroidota > Rhodothermia > Balneolales > Natronogracilivirgulaceae > JASCXY01. Next base: position 4,258 of record JASCXY010000127.1, read on the forward strand.
TAATTCTGATCATTTCTATCACCTGCTGCAATTAGAAAAGGACCATATCTGCAAAAGAGCAGATTCCTCCTCTTGTATGGATGCTTCCAATATGACCCCCGGGTATCCATTTCCATTCTGTTGCGGCTATGTCCTTTGTGGTTAATTCTTTTGCTATTAAAAGATGCCTTTTGCTTCAAATAAACATCAAACTCTTCTATCCCAATGCTATCTTTTTTTGCCGTGAGTTCGTAACATAGCAGGTACTATATTCGTTTTTCTAACCTGTCAAGAATCCGGAGTTCAACTAATGAAATTCATTAAGCAACTTTTCCCTGGCACACTGTTCGTACTCATTTTTTTACTTTTTGCCAGTGCCTGTGCCGTTCAAAGAAACCCGGTAACGGGACAAAAAAGGCTTTTTGGCTACAGCTGGAGCCAGGAGGTCCAGATTGGCCGTGAAGTTGATCAGGAAATGCTGGCTCAATATGGAGTGTATTCAGATGAGGCCGTTGCCGCATATGTTCATGAAATTGGAAAAATCGTGCTTGCTGAAAGCCATATGAGGCGGGAATCAACTGACCGACAGTTTCGGGAAACCGAATTCCATTTTCGTGTCCTGGACAGTCCGGTCGTCAATGCCTTTGCCCTCCCGGGTGGATATGTTTACGTCACACGCGGACTTCTGACCCATTTAAATAATGAAGCGCAACTGGCCGTCGTTCTTGGACATGAAATCGGCCATGTTGCCGCAAGACATGCCTCTCAACGGGCACTACAGCAAACACTGGGACAGATTGCCATCATTGGCGGAGCGGTTCTCGGCCAGGAGTTTCTTGGAATTCCGGGAGAAAGTTTCTTAAGTCTCAGCAGTCAGGCGGCTCAACTGATTTTTCTGAGCTACAGCCGGGATGCCGAAAGGGAATCCGATCAGCTTGGAGTTGAATATGCGGCCATGGCCGGGTATAAAGCTTCTGAAGGAGCTGCTTTTTTTACCAGCCTGAAACGTATCTCTGCTCAGCATGGCCATTCTATTCCTTCTATGCTCTCTAGTCACCCGGATCCGGGGGAACGGGAACAAAATATCCCCAGGCTTGCCTCCGGTTGGGCTGAACAAGGATATGAACAGACGATCACGAACCAGGAGGCCTATTTAAAGATGATCGAAGGAATGACGTTTGGAGATAACCCACGGGAAGGGTTTGTTACGGATGGCTGGTATGTGCATCCGGAACTTCGTTTTCGCTTTCCGGTACCGGCCGGATTCCGTCTGTTTAATGAACGACAACAGGTATTGCTTGTCAGCGAGTCTGAAAATGCCGTCATGATTTTCAGAATTGACGGACTTTCTAAAACACCGGAAGAGTCGGTGCAGTCGTTCATCTCGCAGGAAGGTATCACCGTACACCGTCAGAATGAAGCCATCACAGGCGATGAACATCCGGCATGGGAAGCCGAGGTTTCCATTGAGCAAGAGAGTCAGGTTCTACGCGCCCTGGTTTACAGTATAGAGTTTGACGGCCGCATATACCGGTTTATTAATTATTCTCCTGAATCGGCATACGATCAATATGTTGAGGCTTTTTCACATACATCCAGCCGCTTCCATACGCTGGAGGATCCCGACCTGCTGAACGTCCAGCCTGTTCGTATTCAGTTGATTGAAACAGAAGAAGATCAGATCTTTTCTGAGATACTGCCCGAAACTCTTCCGATGAATATTTCCTCTGAAGATGTTGCTATCATCAATCAGTTTGAACTGGATCAAGTAGTCCCACAGGGATCCATCCTGAAAATCCCTGTACAATAGCATCCCAATCTTATCCTATTCACTTGTATAACGGTATCTGCCATGAAAAAAATATTATATACGCTGGGTGTTCTGCTTTTGCTTCTTTTAATAAGCATCATCGGGCTTTCTTTATATCTGACCGATGACCGGTTAAGAGAAATGGTTTTGCCTGAAATTCGGGAAGCCACCGGACGTGAGGTTCAAGTTGACCGGTTATCCTACTCGCTCCTTCGAACGTTCCCTCGATTTGGACTGATCATAGAAGGCCTTGAAATTCCGGACCCTTATGAAGATCAGCCGGCACGCATACAGCAGGTTGTGGTGAATGTAAACCTGGCTTCTCTTCTTCGGGGCGAAATTCAAGTGCAGCGACTGCTTATTGATCAACCGAACATTACATTCATTGTCTACGAAGATGGATCCACGAATTTTGATGACCTGATGGACGACGACCCGGAGCCTTTGGATGAACCCGCAGGGCCCATGTCGCTGCCTGACATCGACCTTTCTGAAATTATCGTTCAGGAAGCGCGTTTTGTTTACATAGATCACACTTCCAACTTGTCCGTGGAACTTTCCGGACTATCACTTACAAGTTCTTTACGCTTTGGTGACGTGCTTGAGAGTACCCTTGACCTGGTTTTGAGCCAGTTGAATGTCACCATGGATGATTCTCCATTGATTCGAAATTTGCGCATGGAGCTCCATCAGGTTTCCGTGCTTGATCTGGAGGGAGAAGTGTTGAATCTGATGGATGGAAGGCTTGTTGTACACGGACTGGCACTAACACTGGATGGAAGCGTGTCGGACTGGGGCGAGGGCGAACCGATGATTGACCTGAACATCGCTTCTGCATCGGACAGTTTCGGAACGCTTCTGGATCTGGTTCCGCCGGAATATGAATCATTTATTGAAGGTCTGGATACCGATGGCGGATTTGAACTGACCCTGAGCCTGAATGGCCGGATCACGGAAGATGATATCCCCTCTTTTGAGGCTGTAGCTTCTATCACCGACGGTTACATTCAACACCCTGATGTTCCCGAGCGTATTTCTGATATACGATTATCGGCCGAAGCCGACAACCGGCTGATTACCATCCATTCGTTTGAGGCCCGCGCCGGTGAAACCGGTCTGTCAGCCCGTGGCGTGATCCGAAATCCCCTGGAGGAAGAGGCCGACTTTGATTTTGACGCGACGATCAGAGCCGACCTTGGCACCATCCACCGATATGTTCCCATTGAAGAATTTGATATCGAATCCATCTCCGGAACGGCTCGTCTGAGGGCTGAAGCTTCGGGACTCATTCGTGATCCGGAAGCCTCTTCTTTTGATGTCTCTTTTGAGCTGTCGGAGGGCTCTGTTAAACATCGTGATCTGGAACATGCCCTGGAGCAAATTACGCTTCGGGTCAGTGCAACCCAGGATGAAGTGGTTGTCCCCGTTTTTTCTGCCATCTCCGCCGAGAACCGGTTTACGGCAGAAGGACGGCTTACTTCACCACTGCAACCCGAACACTCGGCCTTTGAAGCGGCTGCTGAACTGGAATGGAACCTGGAGACCCTGCCCGGTTACTATCCCATCGACACCGATACGCTGGATGTGAGAGGACGCATTGTGCTGGAGGGAACCGCAGAGGGCCGCCTCGAACAT
>JASCXY010000128.1 GCA_030012235.1 Balneolaceae bacterium ANBcel3
ACAATTTCACCCGATACATCCGGAGCAATTTTCACTTCTACTTCCGGCTGAATCCGGCCTGTAGCGGTAACTATCCGGGTAATATCTCTTTCTGAAACCGAAGAAGTTTCAACGATACGCCCCATGGGTTCGCCTCCAATTACCCCGGTCATCTTTAGAAAAACAACCAAAAGGACAAAACCCAATATCGTAAAGCCGATATAATACCAGCCCCTATTCTTTTTTTTTGTTTTTGACATTGCCTGTGAGAGTTTGTTTTGAAAAAAAAACCGGCTTTCTCTCCGCCTCACAAAATCCACTGGCTGATGGAGAGAAGGCCGGTTTACAATTTAACTTCTACACCGTATTACGGTTTGACCGGTCTTCAGGTTTCACATAAAAAGGTTAGTTCTCAGAAAGAGCACTAATCTGAAAATCTTCTGTGATACGTCCAAGGAAATAGTCCAATACTTTCTCCTGGAAAACAAATTGAAAGACGGCCTGCACCCGGTTAGAACTGGCTCTTACATAAGCATTATTCGCATTCGTGAGCTCTATAAGAGTCGCACTTCCGACATTATATCGTTCCTGCTCGGTTTCATAGGCTTTCTCAGCTGCAATTAGCGCCTTTTCGGTAGCCTCTAACTCTTTTGCATAACCGATATAGTCGTTATATGCCTGCTGTAATTCGAGATACATCTCCTGCTGAAGGTCTTCAAGGCGCAATTCCGCATTCTTGAAGTCTATTCTTCTCTGCTGAATCTGTGTTGTTGTCTGAAGCCGGTTGAAAATAGGTATCCGGACATTAAAGGAAACAGACCGGTTAATGTTGGCATCAAAAAACTGATCGTCAAAAGCCATTACACTTCCAGTGAGAGGATCTCGTTGCTGTCCCCTGTATGCACTGGAAAGCGAAGCTGACAGACTCACTTCCGGGAGCCTCATTCCTTTACTGATGCTCAGGGCATATCGTGCCTGTTGCAATTCAAGTTCCGATGCACGAAAATCACTTCGGGACTGTAAAGCGTGTTCAATCAATTCTACCAGATCGAAGTCTCTGATGACCAGTTCCTCTTCTTGGATAGTTGGGGCGACAAACTCGACTTCTTCCATTGGATCAAACTGCAGAATTCGTAATAATCGGAGTTTGCTTAAATTCAATTGGTTTTCTCTTTGGATAACAGCCAGCTCATTATTCGCAGCGATGGACTCCTGACTAAAAAGATCCACTATGGGCCTCATACCCACTTCAACCTGGGCCTCTACCTGCTCAAGCTGACGAAGCCCGGCGCTCAGGTTCTCTTTTTCTATCTCAAGAAGCTCTGCTGCGAGAAGATAATTCAGGTATGCGGATGCTGTCTGAAAAATGATCCCTTCCCTTACTCGTTGATATCGCTCCTCGGCGCTTTCTACTCCGAGACGACTGCTTCTGAGTTGATTAATATTTTGGAGCCCGTTGAATACCACCATATTTGCTGAAATATTGGCATTCAGGTTGTTCGAAGTAATATCATCAAACGTAATTGTCGCCATATCAAACTGACGGCCAATGGTTCGGCTACCACTGGTAGTTGCATTCAGGTTAGGCAAAAAATCGGCCCGGCTACGGCGAAGCTGGCTTTCCTGCCGCTCAATTTCGTTTTTACCCAATTGTATTTCGATATTTTGATCGAGAGCAATCTGAATGGCCTGCTCCAACGTAATAATTCTTGCTTCATTAGCCTGTATAAATGTACTATTCAGCAAAAAGAGGATAATGATCAGTGTTCCTTTCTTCATCGTTTTTTTTATTTATTTCTGATATAAAGTAATCAACTAAAAACCAGCTATGGAGCTTCTTCCATGTTCCGCCGGTTTATAAAAACGTTTGAGCTTCACTAAACCCTTTCCAAAAAATCACTGCATTAGCATAGAAAGGTTTATATCCGACCCGTAAACTAAAAAAGCCGGGCATCCCGGCCTTAGTTCTTAGACGTGAAAAAACAGAACAGGTTGCAGAAAAAAATTAATCCTTTTCGGATTTTCTTCTCTGAGCCGCTTCTTCCATCTTTTCTGTGGCCAGGCGCACCAGTTTTCGGGCGGCGGCCTTTTTCAACTCATCGGTTAAGATAGAAAAAAAGATCCCTCTATTTTTCTCTGTATTTTTCTTTTTCCTGCTTAAACGTGAGGTTAAAAACCCGGCCAGCAGACCAACACCTATGACCCGCAGCGGATGCTTCTCTACCCAATAGTTTACCCGGATGCGAGAGGTTACATTATCATGGATGAGGCTCAGGGATCCGTCAATTTCCTTACGGATCTCGGTCATCTCTCTTCTCAGCGCATCCTTTCTGGCTTTGAGTTCCGTAATCTTTTTTTCCCCCTGTTTATCTGCCATACTGAAAACTCCAGCCGTTATTTTTCGTTCGTTTTTTGCCCGGTGTCTTCATGCTCCTTATTCTCCTCGTGCTGGGATTCTGAGAACTCATTCAGAAATTGAGTCAGCATCCGGTCTCTGGTTGCCCGCACCATCGATTCGGGTTTTTTAAGAAAAAACATACCTCCAAGAATTAATATTGGAGTTGCCACCAGGACAAACCCTAACGCTTCACTGCCTACAAGCTCTCCAACCAGTTTGGCCGCAGCAAATAATACCAGAATCATACCAAGTGACAAGCCAATGATTCCGGCCATTCTGTAGATGGCATTGGTGATAAGACCGGTAATGCGTTCACCTACCTCAATGGCGAACAGCTCCATTCTCTTTTCGAGAAGGGATTTTATTTCCCCGGGTAGTTTCTTAATGTTTTTCAGAAAAGTTTCGAGTTCAGACGGACTCATTTTTATTTTCCTTTTTGCGTGAGTTTACCGAGAATATATCCGGCCACCACGGCGATACCAACGGCTCCGGCAGGATGTTCCCGTATAAATGTCTTTGCCCGATCTTTAAGCTCTTCAACACGCTCCTGGCAAGCTTCATCTTCCCACGTTTCCTGTGCCCGCCGTATAAAACCTTCAACCGTCTCAATCATAGAATTCATAACGCTTTTATTTATTTTTTTGGAGTTCTATCAGATGACAAAATAGGACGATGTTCCTTCTCCGGCAACCCGTGTTATACTCCTTTTTATGATAAAACCGAATTTACCGCCGGATCATTCGAATCGAAGGCTTTCAATCGGGTCCAGTTTGGATGCTTTCCAGGCCGGATAAACGCCAAACACAATACCGATGACCGTTATGGCTATAATACCGAATATGACCGCAACCAAAGGAAATACGAAAGAGGTCTCCATCAAAAATACAAGAAGATTTCCACCCATGACTCCCATGATAATTCCGATGATTCCACCAAGCTGACAAACGATAACAGCTTCGGCTAAAAATTGATGTATGATATGCCTGCGATTGGCTCCAACCGCTTTTCTAATCCCGATTTCTCTGGTTCGTTCCGTCACCGACACCAGCATGATGTTCATGACACCGATTCCTGCTCCAAAAAGAGCAATACCGCCAACGATAATTCCAAAAAGGTACAATACTCCAGTAAAATCGTTAAATACTCCTCTCAAAGACTCATTCGTTTCAATCTCAAAATCATTATCCTGCCCGGGCGGTACTCTTCGAATCGTCCTGAGCAATCCGGTAGCCTCATCTATGGTTTCATTGATCATCATTATTGATGGTGCTTTAATCTGCAGGGTCAGGTTGCGTTCACGGCCATAAACCAGTGCAAGCCGTGTGTAAGGGATCATGACAAAATTATCCAGCGACTGCCCGAACGCTGAGCCTTTGGCTTCCACAATACCAATAACCGTATAAAACTGACCGTCAATACGAATGCGTTGTCCGATGGCTTCTCTTCTTTCAAACAAATCTTTATAGACATCCGCTCCAATTATAACAAAGGAACGAGCATCTTCTACATCTTCACGGATCAGGTTCCTGCCTTCTGAAATGACGTATGCATTATTTGAAAGGGAATACTCGTTTCCGCCCCGAACCAGCACATTCGGATCGGTAGTATTTTCTTCAAACGAAATTCGCGTCCTCCTGAAAACCACATCCGGAGATATAGATCTTGCCAATTCTGCCTGATCCCGGAATTGTTCAAACTGCCGGAAAGTAATGGGTTCCCTAGATCGATATGCCTGGTTACTGCCTGTTATAACCGATGGCTGAGTAGATATGCTGATCACTTCGCTGCCCAGCAATGTCATGGTATTCTGGAAGTAATCGTCGATGACCCGAACGGCAGTGGATGCACTTATAACCGCAAAAACACCCACCACAATTGCAAGAAGCGTCAGTGCAGAGCGGGTTTTATTACTTCCTAATGCACTAAATGCCAACTTTATGGTTTGCCATATCTGCATAGTAACCTCAGGAGTATCTTAATGATTCGATGGGATCCGATTTAGCCGCTTTGTGGGCAGGAAGAAAGCCAAAAATCGCACCGGTAGCACTTGTTATAACAAATGCCAGGATGATGGTATGGATTCCGAGATGAGCTACGAAAAACTGATTAATCGCATATACCGCCAAACCGGAAACCATAATCCCTATGATCCCTCCAAAACCACATATAACAACGGCTTCAACCAGAAACTGAAGTAAGATTTCCCGATAGCGGGCACCTACGGATTTCCTGATGCCAATTTCTCTTGTGCGTTCTTTTACAGAAACATACATGATATTCATGACTCCAATGCCTCCAACAAACAAGGATAGCGCCGTCAAGAAAATACCGACCCCGTAGATAGCTCCGGTCATCGCCCGATACTGCTGCTCGAACATATCCAGGCGGTTAATGGCAAAATCATTTTCCTGTTCCGGTCCCAATTGACGAATCTGACGCATAATACCTTCAACCTCATACATTCCCTCCTGCAAGGCTTCATCATTGGCAAACTGAACCCTGAGCGTAATGCCATGCCTCAACCCATACAAACCCCGGTAGGTTCCAATGGGGATAATCACCACATTGTCAAACGATTCCAGTCCTAAAAAATTTCCTTGCCGCTCCATTACACCAATAATCTCAAAGCGTTGCCCGGCTATGCGCACCCTCTGTCCAACGGGATCACGCCAACCATACAACGCCTCAGCCACATCATACCCCAGAACGACTACATAACGCCCGTGACGGTCTTCTTCCTCAGAAAAAAATCTTCCATCGGCTATTTCAAACGAAGAGGTATATAAATATTCATAGCTAACCCCATTGATTTCTATTCCTTCGGCCACATCATCGGACGAATAAACATTTCCTCTCCGGCCGGCTTCAGCGGATACGGCGGTAGCCCATTGACTTCTGGCGGCAATTTCCGAAGCATAGCGTACTTCCATTTCGCGTCGGTTAACATAATCCCACCATCTGTATTCACCACCAAATCCCCAGGGCCATTTTTGCACAAATATCACATCCTGGCCAATCATCTGAATACTGGACTCAAACGACCGGTTTATCCCGTCAATTACCGTTACCATCGTGGTAACCATAACGATTCCTATAACTATACCAAAGGTGGTGAGTGCCGACCTCATCTTATTGCTCCATATAGCAATAAAAGACAATCGTACCCCTTCGTAAATACTTCTGATTAACATATCCGGTTATAATCGTAGCAAGTTGTTATCTTGCTGTGTACGAAAGAGAGCCTGTTTCGTTTCAAAAATAAACAATCATTTCGGAAAAAACGGTATTTAATTGAACCATGTATGCCTCCGTCTGACCAAAGATGATTGCCTTTTAACCTCTTACTTTTTATGAAAATAGACATTCTGGCCATTGGAGCTCATCCGGATGATGTAGAACTCAGTTGCGGGGGCACCTTAGCCGCCATGGCCCAACAAGGAAAAAAAACGGGAATTCTGGATCTTACCTGTGGAGAAATGTCAACCCGTGGAACTCCTCAAACCCGACTGGATGAAGCAAAAGAAGCGGCCGATATTCTTGGCTTAACGATCAGGGAAAATGCCGGACTTCCTGATTGCGGGCTTGAAAACTCAATGACACAAAGAAAGCCCGTTATCCGTGCCATTCGTACCTGTCAACCTGATATCTGCTTTATTCCACCTTTAAGCGACCGACATCCGGATCATCAAAATGCAGCACGCCTGGTGATTGATGCCTTGTTCTATGCCGGCTTGTCGAAATTAGAAACGAGCACAGAAAGCGGAAAGAAACAACAACCATGGAGGCCGGCTCATATCATTCACTTTATGCAACACTGGCCTTTCCAGCCTACGTTTGTTTTTGACATCACTGAAACGCTGCATATTAAAGAAAAAGCCATACTCGCCTATCGTTCTCAGTTTAATGCTGAACCTGGCAACGGACCTGAAACCTATATTTCAGGAAAAACTTTCTTTGACTCTATACGTGCCAGAGCAAGGGAATACGGCCAACAATCCGGACTTACTTATGGAGAACCCTTCCTCTATTACGGAGCACCTATCCCGGTTCAAAGCCTGGATCAATTCCTGCAGGCCCGGGTAAAGCGTTGAGAGGTATCAAACAAAGAACGATACTTTCATCAACGGTTTTCTTCGTCTTCTATCGACCTCTCCCGGTCCCTTTGAAAGGAAAATTGTTCTCTCCAGATTTTCATTTGTTCATCGTCCAGTATTTCAGAAATATCGTTCTCGAGTTCAATTTTTAATTCTTCGAACTCTTGTTGAATTTCTTCTCTTCTTTGTTGAAACCTGTTTCTGCCATACTCCCTGTGTTGCCTCAAGACCGAAAAGAACGCTTCGGCATCTTCTTCATTCAGATTCAACTCGCGAATCATCCGGTTTTTCATACGCTCGTAACCGGAACGAGACACTTCTCTGTCGGACATATCTCTTGGCCTCCATCGATTTTCGCCCCTGGCGGGTGAAGGCCTGTCTGAATCAACTTCACGGTCCAGATGCACGTTATCGGATTCATCCATCACTCTTTCTTCTGCTTTTACAGATTCCGACCCGGAATGAATTTCTCCACGCAGGATATAGCCTGCACCCACTCCAACAATAAACGTCGCAAACAATGCCACGGCAATGGCCATTTTTGGATTCTTGCTCATATCAGTTCCCCGGCTGACTAAATATTTTATTATTTTTATTCATCATGCTATCACATCAGTCCTGAAAGAGCCAATACTCAGGCTCAACCTGTTCAAATTCCTGCCATCCAAGATATTCTGTAAGATGTTCGTTCAGTTCTGCTTCACCCATCGATGAAGTGAGGCGAATACCGGAGACAAATACGACTAAAAATAATACGGTCGCCAAAACATATCTCCGGAATAATTTCCAGGCAAAAGCTTCCATCACTTGCTCTGAAGAAGTTTTTTGTTCCCGGTAGGCATGAAAGTTTCGGATGGCATGTTCAGGGATACTTTCCTGATGTACTTCTGCCATTTCATGAAAAACCCCACCCTTTGACGACTCTTTTTTCATCCAGAGATAATCTTCCCAACAAGCCGGATCCA
>JASCXY010000129.1 GCA_030012235.1 Balneolaceae bacterium ANBcel3
ATGATTGTCATTTTAGCCATGAGCTTTTCACAGGATCAGCAAGAGATAGAAAATGATGCACTGGAGGACATCGCCGAGAAAGTGCACTCGATTGTGTTAAGCGATGAGGTCGCACGAAATATCGGGGAGATTAACTATAACTCCCTGTACTGCGAGGAGCATGAATTACTCATACTGCACAGCCGGGAAAACCGTACCATTTCCATCGTCGATATGGATGGCGAGTTGATATCTATATTTGGTGGCGAACGCCTTGGACCGGAGGAGTTTATTTCCATCCGTTCTCTTACCAAGGATTCAGACTGTAATATTTTGGTATATGATTACCAAAATCACCTCTTCAAGAAGTTTTCATACACCGGTGAACTTATCAATACATATCAGCCTCCATCTTTCGATAACTACTTGATGAGAGGAGAGTATGGTGTTCAACTTGGTGAAAACTATTACTTTGGCTTTGATGAATCGCGGCTAGTTCCTGCAAAGGAAGAAAGAGCGGTTTTCATTAAAATGGATTCCAGTTTTACCCATTTTGACAAATACGGGCGCATTGACAGATATTATATCGAAGAGAGTGATGATATTTTGACCCATCCTTCGCTGGCTTATGACAGCTATAATCATAAACTAATTATATCATTTCGCCTCATTCCTTATTTCAAGGTGTACGATATCGAAGACGATTACGCCCTTGTGGGCAGACATGGCTACCAGTCACCAAACTTTCTTATGAGTGATACTCCATTGACGTTTGAACTTCCCTTGGATGAGTATTTTAGAGTTGCCACAGAAAAAAGCTGGGTTGAAACACCATTTGTGACCAGGGACTATCTGGTATTCCGGTTTTACGAATTTCTTGGAGAAGGCCCTATCTCCATACCAATCGAATCATCCGACCAGAACTTTTTCCTGAAGCTGTATGACCGGGCAAATGGGTACGAATATTTGACCGAAATCAATGTTCCATATAGCCCGATCGCCGTCGACGGCGACCGAAACCGGCTGTTTTTCGTTGACCGCTTTGAAACCGAAGAAATAGAGATCGGTGTCTATGAACTCAAATCCGGACTCACCAAAACCTCTGTATATGAATAAGGAGATATTACGCTGGGCTGTTTTAGGCCTCGAATGGGTTGTCACCTCTGAATTTATTTTCACTAAAAACGTTTACTCAGCTCTTCATGCATCGTAAACAACAACTGCCACTTTAATCCCCATCAGAGTTTAGCCTTTTCCCCTTCTTTTTTTCCAAAAAAAGATAGCACTCTTGGAAATTTTTGAATTTCTTCAAGGTTAAATTTGACCTCTGTATATTCGTCCTTCTGAATTAAATGGTGATATATTGAATTTTCCCATTCTTTCTTTATTTCACGAGGCAGATACCACCACCTGTTCATATAAAACAATTGTTCATTAAACAATCCCAGTAAATCGAGCTTTAGTACTTTTCCATCGAATTTTTCACCACTCTGAATCTCACGGATAATCCTTCTGTAATCAGCCATGCATTTATGCATTACGGTCAAATGGTTGGATCGGATATGAACATAAAGACCGAAAGCCGCCAGTAAGATTGCGGCTACCGTAACAACGTCAATTACTCTATCAAACATCGAAGTTGCTTCCATTAAGATCATCGTTTTTCCTTTTAATAGTTCTCCCTGACTCCCAAGTTATTAGCATTGGTCGTAAGGTACCTTCCAATGCCATTTATTACCTGAAGCTTACCTTTTTTATAATGGTGATTAAGCTTCTCCCAAATCCTCCTCTATTTCTCATCATGGCAGAATAGCCATTGCTTCACATCCTCTCCTTACGTCTGCATAATTGGATGATACCTTGATAAACTCTTTTTGATGATGTTTACCGATGCTCTTTAATCCGAAATTCGCCTACCAGCCGTAAAAGTGGCATTATGGCTACCATTCTGATGGCAAAAAAGACAACGTTTACACCTTGCTATACTTTGTTATAATATTGCTGATGAATCATTTACACAATGCTTTTCTCATACTTATGGTAAGTTACTATGAATAACGAAACTTGCAAAACTCAAGATCCGAGGAAGGTTGTAAGTAAATTAAAAGCGCAGAAGTAAAACATTATTACCTAAAAATGAATCTCTGATAAATTTTATCTCCGAGCTCAAAGGAAAGACTGCTTCTGACTCCAATCTCCTCGTTGTTACCGCTATGTTTTCAAATTACGTTTATGACGAACTAAAAAATAAACTTTCAAAAATGTACAGGTTCAGACTCTTATTTTTAAACCATGGTATTGGAATCGAACGACTTGATCAGGACTGTTTAGCTGTTCAATTACAATCTTGGCCATAGTACTGATAGGATTTTTTCTGGATGCTGGCATCCATCGAAACAAGACATAATCAGCTTATATCAGCAAAGAACGTTTGACTTCTGGCATTCATCTCAATATACTTTTAAGGTAAATTTGATTTAAAATGTAGTATTTACAACGTTCTTTAACGGCCTCTGCAGTGGTCATGAGAAAGGAGTTAGCCCTCGCATGAATAGATGATCGATGGTTGTCAGTGGACGAAATATGCAAATACCTTCGAGTTAGTAAGGATACTGTCTACAAATGGGTCGCATTTGGAAGTTCAAATAAGACAAGGCAGGCGACGCAGTTCAAGAACCAATAAAGAGAAACCCTATGCACACCGGAATTTACGAACAGCTTATTACCCAACTCCTTCAAAAGCGCTGTGATGCGCAAAGGGATCGCTATTTTATACAGACGCAGAAAATGGATTCTGCTGAGGCCGGTGAGTATCTATCTCGCTTTTTGCGGGATGTGTTGCGCGGAGCATTGGAACGCATTCCCCAATCCGGGGAGGGAAGTCGCATTCAGAGACAGGTAAAGCTAGCTAATGACTTTGTTCGATGGTTATCTGAGTATCTTCACGATTCCGAACTACATGAGAATTTGCTGCAGTCCCAGGGGGATTTGCTAACCGCGCTGTTGGACACACAGAATCCGGTTTCCAGTAATCTTAAAGAATACGTTACGCACATTACTCCCCAGACTGGTTTGGTGCAAAGTGAACTGTTTACCGGCAGCAATGTCGGGCTGTCGCTGGAAAGCGAGATGAAACGTGAGATCCTCTCGGCAGACGAAATCTGTTGGTTGGTAAGCTTTATTAAGTGGACCGGTATTCGCATATTTACCGACGAGCTGCGCCAGGTGACTGCTGCCGGCACTCGCCTGCGCGTGCTTACCACCTCGTATATGGGAGCAACTGACCAGAAAGCCGTTAATTTCCTTGCAGGCCTGCCCAATACCGAGGTTCGTATCAACTACAATACCGATCGCGAGCGTCTGCATGCTAAGGCCTATCTGTTCCTGCGCAACACCGGATTTCATACCGGGTATATTGGATCTTCCAACATTAGCCGATCGGCCCTTACCAATGGACTTGAATGGAACCTTAAACTCACTACCCGTGAAATCCCTCATATTCTAGATAAGTTTCATAACAGTTTTACTACTTACTGGGAGTCAACTGAGTTTGAATCCTATAACCCAGAGAATACCGAGCAGAAAAAACGCCTGCAAAAAGCCTTGAGTTCCGAAAGTGGTACGACCAGCAGCGAAACAGTATTCTATTTTGATATTGATCCTCATCCATACCAAAAAGAGATGCTGGAGCATTTGCGGGTTGAACGGGAGCTGCATCATCGCTATCGGAACCTGGTGGTGGCGGCCACCGGAACCGGAAAAACCCTTATTAGCGCCTTCGATTTTCGTCGCGTCTACCGGGAGAATCCCAAAGCTCGATTACTCTTTCTCGCCCACCGCGAGGAGATCCTCAAACAATCCATGGCAAGCTACCGGGCAGTTCTGCGCCAATCTTCTTTTGGTGAACTGATGGGTGGCGGAGTAGAGCCTTCGCGTTATGATCAACTGTTTGCTAGCGTACAAACCATGAGCCGGCGTTTGCACGAACTTCCGTTAACCCCAGACTACTACGATTATATTGTGATAGATGAGGTACATCACATTGCAGCCTCCAGCTATCGCCCCATCCTCAAGCACTTTCAGCCACGAATCCTTCTAGGATTAACTGCTACCCCGGAACGACATGACGGGGCCGATATCCTGGAGGATTTCTGCGATACCATTGCTGCAGAACTGCGCCTGCCCGATGCGATTAACCAGCGGCATCTGTGTCCATTCCAGTATTTCGGGCTTGATGATCCGGTGGACCTCTCGCGCCTAAGTTGGGAGCGCGGACGCTATCTACCCGGTGAGCTCACTCGTGTGTATACCCAGAATGATGCGAGGGTGCTGCATATCATTCGTAATCTGCAGGATTACGTGAACGATGTACTTCGGATGAAGGCCCTAGCATTCTGCGTTTCGCAGGAGCATGCTAGTTACATGGCCGACAAATTTCAGCGCAATAGAATCCCGGCCGCTGCGCTAACCAGTGAAAACAGTCAGGACCGGGTTGTCCTGCGTGAACAGCTGGTGCGTGGTGAGATTGCGATTCTCTGTGTAGTGGACATCTTTAACGAGGGGGTCGATATCCCCGAGGTGGACACCCTGTTATTCCTACGACCAACCGAAAGCCTTACGGTATTCCTGCAACAGCTTGGCCGTGGACTGCGCCTTTCTGATGGAAAGGATTGTGTAACAGTACTGGACTTTGTCGGCAATGCCCGGCCAGAGTATGATTTCGCGCAGAAGTTTCGAGCCATACTCGGCCGCTCACAGAGCCCGATAGTAGATGAGATCGAGCAAAATTTCCCCCATGCCCCACTTGGCTGTTCTATCGTGCTGCAGAAACAGGCCCGCGAGGTGATACTTGACAATATACGCTCGGCCATCGTAAACAAGAATCGCCTGATACAGTGGCTCAGAAATTTTCACTGCCACTGCAGCCGAGAATTGAACCTGCCAAACTTTCTGCAGCAGTATCCCAATGTTGAATTAGCCGACATCTACCGCAATAAAATTGATGCCGGTGGTGGCTGGACGCGCTTGCAGTATGCAGCCGGACTGATCCCTGTCGAGCCAGAACATCGGCTAGAGTTGTCCGTCTACCGTGCATTGCGTAATCGCCTGATACCCTGCAACTCTGCCTCATATCTGAATTTTGTACACTCGGTATTCACTCATAGAGAGGCGTTCGTGTTAGATGATGAACTGAGCCAACAGCATGCCGCTATGCTCCACTACGATTTTTGGCAAACACCCGGCTCGGAATTGGGTTACTCCAGCCTGCAGGAATCCTTGAAGGCCATGACCGATGACCCGTTGCTCAATCAAGAAGTAGTCTCCGTTTTGGAACTTCTTCTGGACGCTATCGACACCGAAGAACTCCCAATGCAATTAACGTTTCCAAGCGCGATCCAGCTGCATGCCCGTTACAGTCGTGACCAGATACTAGCAGCCTTTGGTGCCCATCGATTTGATAAGAAAACAAGCAACCGCGAAGGTGTGTTGTTTCTACCGGAACTGAACTGCGAGCTGTTGTTTGTTACCCTGCAGAAAACAGAGGAACGCTTTTCGCCCACCACCTTGTACCATGACTATGCCATTAGCGAGCAGCTTTTTCACTGGCAAAGTCAGAACTCCGCCCGTCCTGACCGTGGAAGAGGTAAGGACTATATAGACCAACAGGAACTGGGCCGCAGAATCATACTGTTTGTTCGCGAACAGTCTAAAGACGAGCAGAACCGCACCATGGGCTTTGTTTGTCTAGGACCGGTTAGCTTTGTCAGCACCGACGGCAGTCAACCCATGAACATCACTTGGCGCCTGCAAACCCCACTTCCTCCCTGGCTCTGGCACAGTGCCGCCAAACTGTCAGTGGGTTAGGCTCTCCGATATTGTAAAGAAGGCTTGCTCTAAGCAGTTGACGGGAGGGTTTCAAAGAGTGTATCCCCGAAGGCACTACCATGACCCGGAAAGTGTTTGAGTACCGCGTGTACCTGTTCTTCTTTGTGTCCCTGAATCCATGCCTCAGCGTGGCGAAGGACCACGTGCGGATCTTCCGGAGAAACAGTGTCCAGTATTTAGGGGGTTAGGCCATTAATTTAGATAAATGTTAATTAGATAAATCTAATTGAGTCTGTAACTCTTTAATAAAAAAAGTATCAAAGTTACTTATATCAGAATAAATATTTCTACAAATTTTTTCAAATACAATTTGAAATACTAAAACCTATCGTTGAACCAGATCCTGTACTCCCCCATTTAGTGTCTGATGTAGAACCCAAATCTGGGCAACACCCCCCCTCATTTAAATTCCACCCCCCCACCTAAAAACAACCCTTCTTCGCTTTCAATATCCGAACAACCGAGGCGTCTATCCGCTCTTCGGTAATTTCTCCTTTTTCGATCATCCCGCTTACGGTATGGATGAACCGCGAAACAATCTCCGGGTCATAGGACAGATTATTTCCAAAGACCAGCAGATCGTTGCCCGCTGTTATGGCTCTCCGAATGGACTCTGAAATACCAAATTCGTCTGTAATAGCGCTCATCTGAAGATCGTCGCTTATTACCAGCCCTTCAAATCCAAGGTGCTCCCGCAGCAGTGTTCCGATAATCTTCTCCGATAGCGAAGCCGGATACAAGGGATCCAGCTGCCGGATATAGAGGTGACTGATCATTACCATATCGGCTTCACGCCCGCGGATGAGTGCCTTGTATGGCTCGAGTTCTGCCTCAGACCAGGTGGATGAAGCGTCTACGATCCCCTTGTGTGTATCTCCGGAGGCACTACCATGTCCCGGAAAGTGTTTGAGTACCGCGTGTACCTGTTCTTCTTTGTGCCCCTGAATCCATGCCGCAGCGTGACGAAGGACCACGTGCGGATCTTCGGAGAAACTCCGCCCCAAACCGTAGATCACAGCACTTTTTTTGGCAATGCCAAGATCCACACATGGAGCAAAGTTCATATCGATGCCCATCGATTTCAATAAGGACGCCGTTTTTCGGCTTTGATGGTAGGTTTCTTCGACCGGCAACGAACCCAGTTCCTGGTGGGATGGTATCGGGGGAAATCCTCGCTGTGGAGACAGACGGCTGACCCGCCCTCCTTCCTGATCTGTGGCTATGAAGACAGGTGCGTCTGCCCTCTTTCGAATCGCATCGGTTAAACGACGCAGCTGATCCGGGGATTCGATGTTGCGCGTATCCGTGCCCCGTGCCACATCTTTGTCAAACAGGATATATCCGGCCGGAATCCCGCCGGATAATACCGTTTCAGGAAAAACCCCGTTCTCCAGCTCGTATCCGCGGAACCCAACCATCAGCATATGTCCCAGTTTTTCTTCAAGGGACATGGAGTGTACATTGTACTGAGGCTTCTCCTTCATGCGTTATTCTCCTTTAATCCACCCA
>JASCXY010000013.1 GCA_030012235.1 Balneolaceae bacterium ANBcel3
CCGGGTAACGGATCCACCTTCATTTTAAGTTTTCCGGTGGTCACCCCTCAGGTGAATGACATTGAATTGAATGAACAACAAGAAATAACAAAAATACAGGTAGAAGAGTATGTCCAGGAATGATCAGACCATTTTAATTGTGGAAGATGAACCCAGTCTTATTTTTACTCTCAGAGATACACTGGAAAACGAGGGCTATACAACTCTCGTAGCAGAGGATGGGAATAAAGCCCTTCAGATTCTCGATGAAACTATCCCGGACTTGATGATCCTGGATGTCATGCTACCGGGTATGAGCGGATTTGATGTCTGTAAAAGCATCCGAGAAAAAAAACTTCTCTTTCCGATTATTATTCTGACAGCACGTGATCAGGAAATTGATAAAGTAACCGGACTGAATATCGGTGCAGATGACTATATCACCAAACCTTTTGGTGTGAAGGAACTGCTCGCCCGAATCCAGGCCAGATTGCGAAGAAATCTGGATTACCATAAAAACAGAACGGATACTCTTCACCTCGGTGATGTCGTCATTGACCTTGGCCATTCTGTAGTGCAAAGACCTGATGGAGAAAGCATCGATCTGACAACCAGAGAAGTGGAACTTCTCCGGTTTCTCTCTGGTTTCCCAAATGAACCTGTAACCCGAAAGGCCCTTTTAGAGCATGTCTGGAGATACGAACAAAGCACCAGTACACGAACCGTGGATGTTCATATATCAAAACTTCGTTCTAAAATAGAACTCCAACCTGATGAACCCCGTTACCTCGTCACTATGCACGGAGTGGGGTACATGCTTAAAATGAAAGATCACAGATAAAAAAGCTCCCGCTGTTTTTTTTATTTCCTATACATAAATCAGAATTATCTCTGCATTTATTCAGTAAGAATACACCGTTTCTCGCTAACGCGTATAGAAAAATATGAGTCAGCAATGTAGTACTGTAGTGTAGATCAATCTCCGGAAGATACGCCTTCGCTCTTGTGTTGCCTTACAAACGTTGAAAACCCTTCTATCTGGCTGGCTAACAGTTTTGAAGTCATTTCGTCTTTTATTCCTTTTTCCGGATCAAAAATATTTCCTATGCGTTGCAAAAAAACACGCTCCGGATATATAAGAGCATTTCTATAAGCACAAATCAATTGCATCTGTTCTACAGCCCGCAAGGCCCCAAATGCGCCGGCAGCTTCCCCTACGAAAGCAATTGGAAGAGACTGGAATGCTGACGGAAACGGAAGGTAGTCAATGAAGACCTTAAGTATTCCCGGGAAACTACCGTTGTACTCGGGTATAACCATTACAAGTCCATCTGCATCAAGAACCCTCTCACGGAATGCTTTAACACCGGACAAATCCTGTCCGTACTTTCCACCAGCCACCTCTTCCATAGGAAAGTCCTCAAGGCTCACAACTTCGGCTCTTGTTCCTTTTTGCTGGTAAAGGGGTTTCAAATATTCGGCCACCTTTTTCGCATTGGATCCTGGCCGGTCTGTCCCGCTTAATATGTTTATCCTGCTGTCCATTTTATCCTTATTAAATTAATCAACAATAGGTAATTCTTGAGTTACATCACATAAACAAAGGAGATTGCAGATCCATTCCTTTTTTTTCAAAAAAAACCTCTTAATAAAAAGCGCTTTTTTGATAAAATATCGTTCATTAGTTAATTTTATTACTGTATTTGACAAATTTATTATTGACTTCTTGTGTTTTTGCCTTAAATTTTAATGTAGATCGTCGCCGTTGCCTTAGGTCGCATCGGCTATTTGTTTACTATTTCCAACAACAAAACTGAATACATATGAAGTCAATGTTACTCACGAAAAAATCAGGTATAAGCCTGGTACTCCTGTCTGCTCTTATGCTTATACCGGGGATTAGTTTTGCCGCAGAAGCATATGAATCCATGGAAGCATTCCGTGCATCCGCTGAATATACGGCCTTTGTCATCGATAATTTGTGGATTCTGCTTGCAGCAGCTCTTGTATTTATCATGCACCTGGGTTTTGCAACGGTCGAAAGTGGCTTTTCCCAGGGTAAAAACTCTATCAACGTTATATATAAAAATATTTTTATTCTTTGTACCGGTATCCTCACCTATGGAATCATTGGCTTCCAGTTAATGTACCCGGGAGATTTTAATGGTATTATCGGCCTGGGTGGATTGGGTATTGGTGTAGATCATTCAGACCCTGTAGGTATGTTTACTCCAGCATACGGTGAACAAATGACCATCTATAGCGATTTCATTTTTCAGGCCATGTTCGCAGCAACTGCCGCAACCATTGTATCCGGATGTGTAACCGGACGGGTGAAACTATCCGCATTCATGCTCTTCGGTGCGCTGTTGGTGGCGTTTTGCTACCCAATTACCGGTAGCTGGGTATGGGGCGGTGGATGGCTCGACGGTCTTGGATTCTATGACTTTGCCGGATCCACTCTCGTACATGGTGTAGGTGGTGCTGCCGGACTGGCTTGTATCATGTTGCTCGGGCCCCGTCTTGGCAAGTTCATCAACGGCTCTTCCAGAGTCATCCCCGGTCATAGTGTACCTTTGGCCACCGTTGGTGTCTTTCTTCTTTGGTTCGGATGGTTTGGCTTCAACGGAGGTTCTGTTCTTAGTGCAGATCCCATCGAAGTATCTTATGTTTTTGTAACAACAGCTGTTTCTGCCGCTGCTGGTGCTTTGGCTGCCATGCTTACCGCAAGAATAATTTTGAAAAAACTGGATGCATCCATGGCTCTTAACGGAGTTCTCGCCGGCCTTGTAGGTATTACCGCCGGTGCCGATGTCATCTCCCCGACCATGGCCGTTGTAGTTGGCGCCATTGCCGGTGTAATTGTTGTCGGTTCCATCATCATGTTTGATAACCTGAAACTTGACGATCCTGTTGGAGCCATCTCTGTTCACGGTGTATGCGGTATCTGGGGAACATTAGCCGTTGGCTTCTTCTCACCAGCTGCAACAGTAGGTGTTCAGTTACTCGGTGTAGTTGCCATTTTCGGTACCACCTTCATCTTCTCTTATGCTGTATTCGGTGCCATCAAAGCCATCATGGGTGTCCGGGTATCTGAAGAGTATGAGAAAAGAGGTCTGGATCTTTCCGAGCATGGTGTTGGAGCATATCCAAACTTTGCAATGATCGATTCTTCATTCTTATCCGCTAAAACGGATGCTACCTGATTAAAATGAGATTCTAAGCTACTTGACACTACCCTAACCAACACAATAACGCTTCACAGAAAGGCATTCCGATTGAGTTCGGGATGCCTTTTTTTATTTCTTGTCTGAATTGCCGGGTTTTTTTTTAATCTGCTCCAATCGAAGATTTCGTTTCGATTCCAACCCTTCACTCCCCGGATGATACCATGTTCGCCCCTGCAATGATTTGGGCAGGTACGCTTGCAAAACCCAGTTCCCCGGATAGCTGTGTGGGTACAAATAGTCGTCCGATGCATTGTCCACATCCAGATATCGGGCTTTCTTTGTATTGGCTGTTTTATCTTTTAAATGCTCAGGAACCCGCTCTGTTCCTCTATCTTTATGCTCACTTAAAACCGAAAATATAGCTCCGGCACTGTTGCTTTTCGGGGCCAGAGCCAGATAGAGACAAGCATGGGATAAAAAGTATAAACCTTCCGGCATTCCGCACTTTTCAAAAGCTTCATGGGCGCTGTTCACCACCACCAGTGCATGCGGATCCGCCATCCCCACATCTTCGGAAGCTAAAATTAAAAGACGACGAAAGATAAAATGCGGATCTTCGCCACCCTGAAGCATCGCCGTAAGCCAATAGAGTGAAGCATCCGGATCCGAGCCCCGAATCGATTTAATCATCGCCGATACATAATGATAATGCTCATCCCCTGTACGATCGTATCGCGTATATCGTTTTTGAATGGATTGTGAGGCGATCTCTTCTGTAATAACCTTTCGTCCTTCATCATCGTCCTTTGATGTCAACACCGCCATTTCCAACGCATTCAACGCATGGCGTATATCTCCTCCAGCATACTCCGCGAAATAAGCAAGTGCTCCGCTGCTGATTTCAACATGGTATTGCCCTAAACCACGCTCTTTATCTTTTAAGGCTCTTTCAAGTAAAAAAACAATATCCTTCTTTTCAAATGGCTCTAACTCAAATAGCTGACACCTCGACAACAATGGTCCAACCAATGAATAAAACGGGTTAAGCGTAGTCGCACCTATCAAGGTTATGAGGCCTGACTCCACATGGGGCAAAAGCCCGTCTTGCTGTGATTTGTTCCAGCGATGAATTTCATCAACAAACAGGATCGTCTTTTTTTGATATAACTTTGCCCGCTCTTTGGCCTGAAAGACCACTTCCCGGTACTCTTTGACCCCATCAAGCACTGCATTTAATATCACAAACTCAGCCGACACAGAACGTGCAATGACATGGGCAAGGGTTGTTTTCCCCGAGCTGGGCGGGCCATAGAAAATCATCGAACCAATCCGACCGCTTTCAATCATCCGGCGAAGAAGTTTCCCTTTACCTAAAAGATGCTCCTGGCCTGTGTATTCATCAAGATGGACGGGCCTCATGCGGGTAGCAAGCGGTTCTCCTTTCTTGCTATTATCACCAGCCGATGCTGTATCAAATAAATCCATGCTTTCCTTACCTGACTACCACGTAAAATGGGACAAAGGAAGCCCCAATAAACGAAACGTGTCACCTACTGAGTACTACAACGCTCCATAATTTCGATAATTTTAGTAATCTGGCGATGCCGGAGCTCATATTTCATATTTTTCCCCTCACGAACAGAAAGCACAACTCCTTTGTTTTTTAGAATAGCCAGATGATGCGACGCAACAGCCTGCTCAATTTCCAGTTTCTCATAGATCTCAGAAACATATAAACTATCATATTCTTCAAGCAACTCAATGATAGCTATCCTGAGTGGATGTGCAATCGCTTTTAAAACCGATGCACAATGCTCTAATTTCTGTACCCCTATCTTGTAATCCACGACCATTGTTCCGTTTTAATAGTATTTAACTATATACATATCTTATATGTTAAATAAGTTAGCCTTTCAAAGGTAAATTTCAAAGTTAATGCTTTCTTTTTTAGTGAGAGTATTAACAGTGAGTATCATTATGAATGCAACCAAATAATGATACGAGAATCGGGTAAAAGCGTTGCAACGGGCACAACACTTTCCCCGGTCCAAATACCACATGACGAAAATAGATTATCCTCCGTTCCAGGAAGCATACTCTCCATCGATATATACCACATCGTGCCCATATCTCTGTACAAGAGCTGCAGCAACGGCCGATCTTCCGCCAGCAGAACAGTGAACATAAACCGCATTTCCATCAGGCTTCACTTCATCGATCCGCTCCAAAAGACGGGTGTGCGGGATATTTAAAGCGCCTTCAATATGCCCCTCAGAAAACTCGGAGGCTTTTCTGACGTCTAAAACATATTCATGCCCACTTTTCAGCGCTTCCTCCGCTTCCTTAAAGTTCGTATGAACAATCGACTGAGCCGCTTTGTTTTCCGCAATCCATTTTTCATACTCATGTACAGGTATATATCCCCGGATATCATCCAACCCAACATGAATAAGCGCTGTTACGGCCTCTTCCACATCGCCCTCGTCTATAACAAGGTAAATAGGCTGATCTTCGGTAACGTAAGAACCAGCTGTGGTGTTGAACTGCTTGTCCATCGGAGAAAAAAGAGCCCCCTCCAGGTGGCCATTCATAAACGCTTCACGGCTTCGGGTATCGATCACGGCAACATCCAAACTTCCGGCCATGTGTGCAAGTTCATCCGCAGCCATTTTCTTCGGTTCGGGCAATGTTCCAAGAACTTTCGGACCTAACTTATTATCCCGCTTCATTCTTGCAAAGTACAACGGAGGCTCAGGCTGGCCTTCGAGGATAAAGTCCACAAAATCATCTTCAGATGTCGCATGTGCAAGGGATTGATTAAACCGCAATTCATAACCCACAGTACTGTCGGGTACGGCTCCAAGTGCTTTACCACAGGCACTACCGGCACCATGACCCGGCCACACCTTCATGAATTCAGGTAATTCACGAAACTTTTGAAGTGACTGGTATAATACCTTGGCGGATGGCTTCATTACATCTTTCATGCCGGCCGCAGATTCAAGTAAGTCCGGCCGTCCCACATCTCCTACAAATACGAAGTCTCCGGTTATGACGCCCATCGGTGTATCTGCTCCTCCCCCTTTGTCTGTCACGGCAAACATCAGATGCTCAGGGGTGTGCCCGGGTGTATGAAGCGCTTTGATTTCAATATTTCCAATAGTGAGCACATCCTCATCTTTTAATAGATGATAAGAGTATGAACTGCCCATCAGCCACTCATATTTCCAGTCTTTGTCTCCTTCATCAGAGCCATATACTTTTACACCACGCTCAGCAAATTCGCGTAAACCAGATATATAATCGGCATGAATATGTGTATCGGCCGCAGCGGTTATACGAAGTTTTTCCTTTTCTGCCACTTCCAGATACGGACGGATATCCCGCATGGGATCAATTACTACGGCCTCTCCGGTCTTTTGACAGCCTATCATATAAGCGTACTGAGCAAGTCTTGGATCAAAAAATTGTTTAAAAAACATATCTAAACCTCCATTTATCTTTTCTAATGTGCATTTTTTTAAAAAATCTGGTTCTCACACCGCCATACAGCGTTTACTTTTTTTCATCAGTTCATCAGTGAGGTAATTTCTCCCGAAATGCTCCATACGTCCATGTTCCGGCCAAAGCCGCAAGTATAGGTACGATAAAAATGGTAATGCCACTTCCCAAAAGAGCAAACAGCGGACCCGGACAGGCCCCGGTCAATGCCCATCCAAAGCCAAATATCAACCCTCCAATCACATAGCGTTTCATCTGTGTTGAATCTTTAGGAGCAATTCGGATATCTTCGCCATGGATATCTTTAACGTTAAACCGTTTGATGATTTGTATCGAAATGATGCCTATAAAAACGGCAGAACCAATAACACCGTACATGTGAATGTCGTGAAAACGAAACATTTCCTGAATTCTAAACCACGAAATCACTTCCGCTTTGGTCAGTATGAAACCAAACACTAATCCGGTAACTAAGTATTTCAAATGAGCCATAGTAAAGGGCCTTTAAAAAATGAATGGATAAATAAAATGAGTCACGATCAATCCTCCTGCAAAAAAAGCAATAGCAGCAACGAGAGAGGCCAACTGAAGGTTTGATATTCCACTAATCGCATGACCGGACGTACAACCTCCGGCATACCTCGCACCAAATCCGACGAAAAATCCGCCGATAACCAGCATGATAAAACCTGGCATAGTTGTTAACCCACTCCAGGAAAAGAAATCTGAAGGTACAAATCCCGAAAAATCGGATATCCCTAACCCTCTAAGCTCTGTTACAGTAGTGGCTGAAAGAGCTATGGGATCCGGATTTGAAAAAAGGCTTCCTCCCAAAAATCCCCCGATAAAGACTCCGACTACAAAAATCAGATTCCAGAGCCCTTCAGACTTCCAATCATACTGAAAAAAAGCTATTCGACCTGGAAAACAAGCTGCACAGGTATGCCTTAAACTGGATGATATTCCGAGAGGCTTATTTCCTATATATAACAGCCAGGGCACCATGAGGCCAACAAGCGGGCCAGCTATATACCAGGGCCAGGGCTGACTTAACCATTCTGTCATAATTCCTTCCTTATCCGTTTAATTACTATTTCAATCTTCTCACTTCTTTCTCAACGACTCTGTGTAATAAAGATACCATGTTCAACTTTTTCAACAGAGCCTTTATTATCTAATTATCTATATAACATGATGTTTTATTCCCGCGTTCCATTTTTTTCCAAAAAAAAACGCCACTTTCGTAAGAAAGTAGCGTTTTTTTTTAAACCTTAAGATTTGTACTTAAAAATCTTTAGTCAAGACGGAACCTGATAGGAAGCGTGAACCGCACTTTTACAGGCCGGCCTCGTTGCCGCCCGGGTTCAAAGCGTAATTGCTTCACTGCCTCGATAGCGGCTTCATCACATCCGCCTCCGATTCCCCGAACAACCTGGGGATCCAAAACGCGGCCTTCCTCATTAATGACAAACGTTACTACGACCTGTCCTTGAATTCCAGCATTTCTGGCAAGTCTTGGATATTCCAGATTTTCATAAATGGCCGCTTCTCCACCAATAATTTCAGGCATCTGCTCTACAATGGTAAAGATTTCCGGCTCCTCTTCTTCTTCATCGTCTTCGGGCGGAGGAGGTGGCGGAAGGTCAATAGGTGCATCCAAATCAATTTCTGTATCCAGATCAAAGAAAGAATCTTCGATGATTTCATCATCAGGAACAGGCTCCGGAGATGGGGGCCTTGGAGGCGGAGGAGGTGTTGTTTCCTGCTCGGTCTGGATTATTTCCTCCATCTCGATAACTTCCTGTTCCACTTCAACGATCTCAAACTCTGAGCCGGGCTGAAGATTGATGCGAAACAGTACAATCAAAATAAAAAGTGTAGCGATAAAACCGAGTTGCAAATGTATCATGTAGTACTTATGCAAATTTACTTTCGGTTTTTTTCGTTCAAGAATACTCATTTTTTACTCCCTGGCACCTTGAAATGCCCTTGTTTTCATGTCTTTGGAAAAATTCAACTGAACTTCAGATTTCTTGGATGCTCTAAAATACAAAAAATGATCCGAAGGTTCCTCTTTTTTTTGGTATCGCTTTCACCTTTTAATAACATACACTTACGACGAGCATAACCTTCATTCTGAAAAAAACTCTTTTATCAAGAGTATGTCCGGCTTCTTCTTTTTTGTCAGATCGTTTCTTCACTCTAAGGATACAACGTATATACAATCCATTTTTATATACATTTCATTTCAGAATTCTGATTCAGGCAACCCTTTCGTCTGTTTATTGTGCAACATACCGCAACTGTTCACTGTTATGATGGTAGCACATTAAAACACACGGATAATGTATTTTTCTTTTCAGGATGGTTCTTCTTTTCAAGTGGTTTCTTTTTAAATTCGAATATGTATCAAAAACTCATACAAAAATATAATCGTCAGGCTCCAAGATATACTTCGTATCCGACCGCTCTTCATTTCAAAGAACTTGAAGGACGAGAGAAAACTGCTCTTTTCCTTGAAAAAAGGAACAAACAACCACGAGAGCTTTCACTATATATCCATATCCCTTTTTGCTCATCCTTGTGCTGGTACTGTGGATGCACCAAAGTCATAACCAGAAATCCGGAGAGCAGCAAAGCATATATGAAAAGACTGTTGCTTGAAATGGATATGCTAAGCCGCTCTTTGCACAAAGACAGCTCGATTAAGCACATCCACATGGGCGGTGGTACTCCTACCTTCCTTACTCCCGATGAATTGCGCTCGCTGGGAAAAAATATTTCGAATCTCTTTGCCCTGGATCCGGACGCTGCCTTTGATATTGAAACCGACCCCCGAACCATTACAGAGAAGCATGTTTCCGCTATGGCGGATATTGGGTGTAATCGTGTATCTATTGGAATACAGGATATTTACGAAGATACCCAAAAAGCGATCAACCGTATTCAGCCGATGGAGCTGAATACAAAAATTGTACATTGGTTCCGGGAAGCGGGAATCAGACATTTGAATGTTGACCTGGTGTACGGTCTTCCATATCAGACCGTTGAAAGGTTTAAGCATACCCTGGAAGAAGTTTGCACCATAGATCCGAACCGTTTTGCCATTTTCAATTACGCCCATGTGCCCTGGATGATGTCTTCCCAAAAGCTCCTGGAGCGTCATGCCATGCCCGATGCAGCTGAAAAATTCAACATTCTTTATGATGCTTCAGAATATTTATCCCGTTCCGGTTATTGCCCTATTGGAATGGATCACTTTGCAAAAGAAGAAGACGAACTGGCACTGGCTATGCTGAATGGAACACTCCAGCGAAACTTTCAGGGGTACAGTACACGGGCCAACCTTGACATCTACGGGCTGGGAATGTCTTCTATTTCGCAAACAGGTAATGCCTACATTCAAAATGTCAAAGACCTGGATACGTACTACGACATCCTTGATACCGGTCAGTGGCCACACTGGAAGGCCTGCTTTCTAACCAGAGAGGATGAAATCAGACGATATGCTATCATGAGGCTCATGTGTAACCTGACTATTGATTTTGATGACATTTCCCGAAAATGGAATATTGATGCACGGCACTTTTTTCAATCGTCCTCGGAATCGCTTGACGAAATGATGAACGACGGCCTTTTAGTTCTTGAAGAAAATGGCTGGCAGGTAACCACATTGGGACGCTTTTTTCTGCGAAATATCGCTTCAACTCTGGATCAGTATCTTAATGATCCAAAAAATAATACGAGATACTCAAAAACTATTTGAACCTGATTGTTACAAGTAGTATTTATTACTAAATATTTACGGTGTGAACCGTATTATTTTTTTAACCGGACATTGCCATGAAAAAACATTACGATGCACTTATGGAAAACCCACGAATTATTGTTCCTACTGATTTTTCTGAACTGAGTTATACCGCCTTTTCCAATGCCGATTATATGGCTGAGCTTTTGGATGGCTCGGTAGTTCCTTTGCACGTGTACCATGTCGAAAAAGACAAAGCAAGTTTCCCTGTTGCCCCAACAACCCAGCCCAAGGTAGAGGAGTTTGAAGAAAAACTAGAAAAAATTGCTTCGGAATATATTTCTGAAGACCGAATGGATCCCGTTGTTGTGAAAAAGGGGAAGCCCTGGAAAGTCATTGTTAAGGAGTCAGGAGCCGCTGACATGCTTGTCATGAGTACTCACGGCCGTTCCGGCTTTTCCAGACTTTTTATCGGAGCCGTAGCTGAAAGAGTGGTTCGCTTTAGTAAGGCACCGGTACTTCTGGTAGAAAAAGAATCGAATATCCGTCCATTAAAAAAAGTTTTACTCACTACGGACTTTTCAGACAATTCTCTATCTGCTTTTGATTACGCCCGTTCCATCGTCAAAAAGACTCAGGCAGACATCCACCTGGTTCATTTGATCAGTATGCAGCAATTTAAAAAAATGACGGCATTTGAAAACCAGATCGCGGTTATACAGGAGCGCCTGAATGACTGGGTGGATGAATATCTGGCCGACATTCGTCCACGTATCACCGCTGAAGCCCTCCCGGTAAATTCTTCGGTTCATGAAGCCATCGTGCATCTGACAGAACAGAAAAAGTACAATCTGGTAATTATGTCTACACTGGGGCACAGCGGCCTGGAGTATTTACGACTTGGCAGTACCGCTTCCAATGTACTGCGTCTTGTTAAAACCGCCGTTTTGAGCATTAATCCAAAAATGCAGGACGACATTTCCAAAGAGGTTTGGTAGTACTCCGCCCACTCTTGGTTTAAGATATTTATTCAATCCATCGAAGTCATGAAGGAAGACCCCGGTTCTGCCCAACATCCTGAAAAATTGCGGACATTTACTAAATACCTGATCCGCGATATGAAAGCATTGGAGCAGATGCTCTCGTCCGATATTTTTGAAACCGGGACAAAGCGAATTGGCGCAGAGCAGGAGTTGTTCATCATTGACAAAGCGAGTCGCCCATATCCTGTAAATATGGAACTGCTCGAAAAAATCAATGATCCAGCCTTTACTTATGAACTGGCCCGTTTCAATCTGGAGTTTAATCTTGAGCCACTTCTCTTTGAAAATAAATGTCTTTCCAAACTGGAGCAGCAACTACAGCATCATGTGAATAAAGCCCGTTTAGCGGCAAAAGAGCTGAATGGCGATGTTATTCTCATGGGGACGCTGACAACCATTCGGAAGTCAGACCTTGGAATGGATAATATTACCCCCCTTCCCAGGTATTATATGCTGAATGAAGCACTTACCCGCATCAGAGGCGCTGAACATGAACTTCAGATTAAAGGAGCCGATGAATTACATATCAAGCATGACTCTGTTATGCTTGAATCATGTAACACCAGCTTTCAAATCCACTTTCAAGTTGCTCCCGATGATTTCGCCCGCCTGCATAATATTTCTCAGCTTGTCGCTGCGCCCGTTCTGGCTGTTTCGGCAAATTCGCCGTTTCTTTTCGGCAAACAATTGTTCCATGAAACTCGTATCGCCGTCTTCCAACAATCCATAGACAATCGAAAAGCCCAGGACTTTGTACACGAAAGAAAACCGAGAGTTCAGTTCGGGTCAGACTGGATCCATGAATCGGTGATGGAGATTTTTCAGGAAGACATCGCACGTTTCAGGGTCTTGTTCGGCACAGAAGAGATTGAAGATCCATTTGAGGCACTGGATAATGGACGAGCTCCCAAGCTGGATGCCCTTCAGTTATTCAATAGTACGATATACCGCTGGAATCGTCCTTGCTACGGAATTACAGATGGTAAACCCCACCTTCGGATTGAAAACAGGGTTTTGCCCTCCGGACCAACCATTCTGGATGAGGTTGCAAATGCCGCTTTCTGGTTTGGGCTAATGGCAGGGGTTTCTAAAACTTACGATGACATTACCAAATTAATCCCTTTCAAGGAAGTTGAGAGCAATTTCATGAGCACAGCGCGAAGAGGGATATTGTCTCAAATAAAGTGGCTGGATGGTAACAGCTACCCGGTTCAGGAGCTGACGCTCAAGGAATTATTACCCCTTTCAAAAGAGGGTTTATTAGCTCATAATGTGGATCCCGAAGACATCGACCATTACCTTGAAATCATCCGGGCTCGTGTCAAGAAAGGTGTAAATGGAGCCATCTGGCAACAAGATTCGTATCATCAGCTGGATGATATATGGAGCCGGCATGAAAAGATGACCGCTCTGGCAGATGCCACTTTAAAACACCAAAAGCTTAACAAACCCGTTCATAAATGGCCTATGGCCACGGTTCTGAGAAGCAATCGATGGGAAAAAGCCTTTGCCACCGTTGGTCAGTTTATGACAACAGACATCTTTACTCTAAACGAGGATGATATCATCGATCTCGCGGCCAATGTCATGGAATGGCAGCGCATTCGTCATATACCCGTTGAAAATAAAGAACATCAGCTTGTCGGTATGGTTACGTACCGATCCATGATTTCGACATTGAATAAAATTATTGCAAAAAACCTGGATCATACCAATGTTTCTGTCAGCGATATCATGGACAAAGAAGTAATTACCTGTTCCCCGGATATGCCTTCCGTTAAAGCCATTGAGCTTATGCAGCAAAATGACACCTCTAGCCTCCCTGTGGTTGAAAATGGAAAACTGGTCGGTATTGTCACTGAGTATGATTTTACCCGAATTGCTCACGAACTGCTCAAAGACCGATTGAAAAAACGATAAATTGATCGTTTTTTCGTATTTTTACTCAACTTATTTTTTGAGTATTAGTTTTATTCGACTATGGAGATTTATAAAGAGTTCCAGTTTGAAGCGGCACATTATCTTCCAAATGTACCGGAAGATCATAAGTGCAGAAGACTACACGGACATTCGTATCGTATCCGCCTTTATGTACAGGGAAAACCTGAAGAACCTAATGGCTGGGTTATGGATTTTGCCGATATAAAAAAGGCGTTCTCTCCGGTTTATCTGCAACTGGATCATTACTTGCTCAATGATATTGAAGGGCTTGATAACCCCACCAGTGAAAACCTTGCCAGGTGGATCTGGAATAAAACTAAACCTCTTTTACCGGAACTCTCCCGGATTGAGATTAAGGAAACCTGCACAACCGGATGTGTGTACTCCGGATAATAGTATTACGGAGCCAGCCGCACTCTTTTCCATTTTTTTTCGTCCCCTTTCCTCTGGTAACAGATGCGGTCATGTAAACGGTTGATACGCCCCTGCCAGAATTCTATGCGATGTGGCCTGACCAGATAACCACCCCAATGTGCCGGGCGTTTAATTTCCGACTCTGATGTTTGCTGCTCAATAAAACGAGCCCGTTCTTCCAGTTCCGCTCTTGAGTCAACGACATCGCTTTGAGGAGAAGCAATGGCACTAATTTGACTTCCGGCAGGCCGGCTTTTAAAATAAGTTTCCGATTCCTCTTCAGCAATTTTTTCAGCCACCCCTTCAACAATCACCTGCCGAACCAGTCCAGGCCAATAGAAAAGTAATGAAACACGCGGATTAAATGATATTTGCTTTCCCTTTCTGCTCTGATAGTTTGTAAAAAAGACAAACCCTTCCCGTGTATATCCTTTTAACAGCACGGTTCTCGAAGAAGGCTGCCCCTCCTTCCCTGAAGTCGAAAGAATCATGGCATTGGGATCGTCCTTGATCTCACGCGCTGCGTCCTCAAACCATGCATCAAACAGCTCAAAAGGATCATCACCCAGGTACTCTTCCAGCAATGGCTTCCCAAAATACTCCCTTCGCAGCATGGCTAATGATAAACGAGCCATACGGGATGTTTTGTTTTTCACATCCGAAAACGAAAACCATTTTTTTAGCAAATGAAACACCATCGTATTCTGTTCTGTTGTTCCGCTCTCCGAACGGTACACATGATACCAGAAAAGACGGACAATAAAGTTCGGATGTAAAATAGAAAAAAACGATGAGCCAGGCTTAATAAAAAAAACCGGCCGTAAATCCCTTCTTATCCATCAGAAAATAACGGCCGGCATAAAATGGCCTTCTACCTTAGAGAATCCACTGCATATGCCTTTTATACTCATGAAGAAACTCTGTGATTATCTGCTCTTTCGAGTAGTTCGTCACATCATGATAAAGTGGTCCGTCCTTCAGGTACACCTCTGCCCGATAGCTTTCACCTTTGTCATCACGTAAAGGCAGAACAGGAAAAGAAAAGTCTTTTTTTCTATATGGCCTGGAGCGAACGGAGAAGAAGAACTCTTCATTCCCTTCAAAATATACCCTCATCGTAATAGATGTTTTATCTATTTCTATATCGATATCCCGTCCATATTCTTTCAACTCTTCTGCTACTTCCTCGAAAGCGGGCTCCACAATATCCGTCAAAAAACGTCGAACCTTCAGCTTAGCCTCGGGCTCGGCTTTTTTTCTGAGTTTTTTATGAAAATCTTCGTCTAAAATTTCTTTTAATGTTTTTTTCCAGTCACTCATAATTCATCCGTTTAGACATGAATAGCGTAGTAAACATACATCACTCACCCATCAGATTTTTCAGATGGCTTGGAGGATGCCCGATATGATTTTTTCCGAACCAAACGTTCGGCTCCTTCCGCACGCAATCCTTTCAATAAACTATAACACATAAACAGAAGGATAACGGTAAATGGAAGTCCCGTTGTAATAGAAGCCGTCTGAAGAGCCGCTAAACCTCCGGCAAGCAACAAAACAGCGGCAACAGCTCCTTCAGAAAAGGCCCAAAACACTCGTTGTGCTACCGGTGGGTTCGGGTTTCCTCCAGAAGCAAGCATATCAATTACCAGAGAACCGGAGTCCGAAGAAGTGACAAAAAAGGTTATGATAACCACCGTGGCTGCAATCGAAGTAATCGTAGATAACGGTAAACCATCCAGCATGGAAAACAACATTTGCTCCGTACCCAATGCACTTATTCCGGCATCATGAAAAATCTCCATGCTTAACGCGGTATTACCAAATACCGTGAGCCAGAGGAATGTGAAAGCGGTTGGCACCAGAAGTACCCCACCCACAAACTCCTGAATCGTACGTCCTCTGGATATACGGGCGATAAACATTCCGACAAAAGGAGACCACGCAATCCACCACCCCCAGTAGAAGAGTGTCCATCCTCCAAGCCAGCTGGCCGTTTCGGCATCATCAAACGTTCCCATCCAAAAAGATGTCTGAATCAGGTTCTGAAGATAGTAACCGGTGTTTTCAACGGTCGCATTTAGAAGGTAAATAGTAGGACCCAAAATAAATACAAAAATTACCAAACCGATAGCAACGGTCATATTAAAGTTACTCAACACCCGGATCCCTTTATCCAATCCCAAAACGACAGAAACAGTCGCTACTGCGGTAATACCGGCAATAAGCATGATCTGAACATTCGTGGAAACATTAATGTCAAATAAGTACTCCAGGCCGGCATTTACCTGCATAACGCCCAGACCAAGTGAAGTCGCCACTCCGAACATGGTTCCAAAAATCGCCAGGATATCAATGGTGTTTCCCATCCATCCGTATATCCTGTCACCTAAAATGGGATAAAACGCAGACCGAATGGATAAAGGCAGATTTTTTCGGAAAGAGAAGTAGGCAAGTGATAAACCCACAATGATATAAACAGCCCATGGATGTACTCCCCAATGGAAAAAGGTGATTTTCATCGCTTCTCTTGCTGCTTCCATCGTTCCCCCTTCCATTGTGGGAGGTGCCAAATAATGAAACATAGGTTCTGCAACACTGAAAAAGACGAGACCAATACCCATACCAGCACTAAACAACATGGTAAACCATGATGCATAGCTATAGTCAGGCTCCGAGTCATCGGGCCCCAGTTTTATTTTACCAAACCTGCTGAAAAACAGATAGATAACAAAAATGAGAAACAGGGATAGCGAAAGCACATAGAACCATCCCATCTTATCCACGATAAACGACTGGACATGGCCAAACACTTCTCCTGTTGCTTCTGAATAAAAGACTCCGAAAAAAAGGAAAGTGAGTATGGCAATAATTGATGTAAAAAAGATATAAGGGTTTACATCAAGATTTAGCTTGTTTTTTAAAGACATGCAGCCTCCTAGTGATTTTCTGAAATGGAAACCTTTGATTAAATGAGTGCAGTTTTATTCCACTGCACTCTTCCTTTCTTCAATCAATCAAAAGTAAAATCCAATGTTGATATTAAAGCGGATGTTGTATTCTGCTTCTCCTCCAAGGTCACCGTGTCCGGCACCGGCGCCCACCCCAAAGTCATCGGTAAGCCAGGGCTGATTGTATCCCTGTGCAATATCAAAATAGGTAAACACAGGACCTGCGGATACAAGAAAGCCCGTAATGTTCTGAATGGAGTGTTCAAAGTTTGATCCGAGTTGCAAATCGGTACCATCTGCAAGCAACGAATTGTCTTCACCAACCAACTTTTCCATATAACTGATATCATTATAAAAGGTAACGTTGGTTATCGGCCCCCAGGATACATCCATAGAATAGGAAAGGCCAAGGGTAGCGATCCAGGCTTCCGTCGCAACCTGATAGGTACCGGCATAAGCTCCCATAAAAAC
Organism: Balneolaceae bacterium ANBcel3; assembly: GCA_030012235.1. Lineage (GTDB taxonomy): Bacteria > Bacteroidota > Rhodothermia > Balneolales > Natronogracilivirgulaceae > JASCXY01. Next base: position 17,216 of record JASCXY010000013.1, read on the forward strand.
GGTACTGATATCATCACCCTGATCATTTACCGCGTCCATATTGTAGTAAAGGACTTGTGGTTTTATTCCAAAGTTCCCAAAGGTAAAATCCCCGTGAAGTGCCGCTGCATACCTGTGATCAAATTGATCCAAAACAGAATTATACAGTTGGCCATACTGTAAAGAGACACCAAATTCACCGTTTTCGGTAAAATATGCTCCACGGACATTGAACTGGTTACGTTCCTGTAAAGTGGCATTACCATCGGGAAGGACATCATAGGAATAACGTGCCGCCAGATTGGGCGGTCCCTGAGGCTCATGCTGGTAAAAATAAGCCAGATCCAGCTGATAACGTTCATTTCGGTGAGTCATCTTAATACCCATATCGAAATCGTCTTCCAAACCGACATAATAGGGTAAACTGAACCACCAGCTGTTCGAATTATACATCAGATTACCAAATGGAACCTGGGTTACCCCCAACTGAACTTCCGTATATTCTGAAAATTGATATTCCAGCCATCCCTGTTTAATAAAATGGGTATTAAACGTTGGATAAAAACGATATTCGAAATTTAATCCAATACCGCCCGGATTATCATAAACCACGTTCAGCCTCCAGGTATCAAACGTAAACTGACCATCATTGGCTGTTATATCAGACTCATAGTTTTGGAGCATTAAATTGTACCGAACTGCTCCTCCTACATGAAGTGACGGGCCGTCTTCTGCTTGCTTTTCCAAAGTCGAAGAAAGCAAAGAATTTGTCGCCTCGATTTTTTCCCCTTCGGGTAGAATAATTCCGTCAGAAATACCTTTAGCTGTGACCAGGTTCACTGTAAACAAAAAACTACCCATGAAAATAAGTAGGAAAGATAGTAAATAGCCTTTCATATGATCTCCATTTTTTTAATAAAACACCCATTAATCAATTAATAGCCTGCTATTTACACAGACACAACATGGATGTTTATCTGTATGATTATTATCGCTTCACTAAAAATTTTACATCACCAAACATAAAAAAAAATAATAACACCTGAAAAATGATTTTTTCTATATTGTAATTCTAATTTTTACAGAATGATCTCTGCCATGCACTTCTAATGATTATAAAATATCTCAATAGATAAATGACAACAATGGTTTTTGAGAGGGAATAAAACCAAAGAAAACGAGTCTGTTCTAATTTAGAAGCAATAAAAAGCTAATAACTCTCCTCTGAATGAGATTCCGTAAACTCTTTCTGTAAAGGAATCCTTTTTTCTATTTCATTATAGGAAACCTCTCCTATTACACACCGCCCTTTCTCTCTGTAAGAAAGCCGCACACCAAGTGCTTTCCAGTCCTTTTGAAACGGATCTCCTGAAAAAGTTTTGCTTAAAAAGTCATAGAAAAGCTTTTTAAAAGCCCGGTCTTCATTTAAATAATAATAGGACCAAATCCCTTCTTTCCGAACTTTTAACAAACCAGCTTGACGAAAATGCTGGATATGCCTTGATACCTGATACTGTGGAATATTCAGTGCGTCTACCAGCTCTGAAACACAGAGAGCCTGCCGAGATCGGACAAAGAGGTGCATTATCCGAAGTCGCTTCTCATCACCTAACGATTTAAACGCATCAATATATTGCTGCATGCTTCTTTTGTATAAAAAAAGCAGTGCTCCGGCCAGGGCCGGAAACACTGCTTTCATAATTAACCCATAAAAAACGGATTATTTATTTGTTTTAATAGCCACCTGAGCTGCTGCCAGACGAGCTATTGGCACACGGAACGGTGAACAGGAGACATAGCTGAGCCCCTGTTTGTGGCAAAATGCGATGGATTCCGGGTCTCCTCCGTGTTCACCACAAATACCGAGCTTGATATCCGGTTTGGCTACCCTTGCAAGGTCAACCGCTTCGGTGATCAATTTTCCAACTCCTCTCTGATCCAGTGTCTGGAACGGATCATTAGCGAGAATTTTTCGCTCAAGATACTCAGGAAGGAATTTTCCAATATCATCCCGGCTGAATCCAAAAGTCATCTGAGTAAGATCGTTGGTGCCAAATGAGAAAAAGTCCGCCTGAGGAGCAATTTCATCGGCCATAAGTGCCGCACGAGGTACTTCGATCATCGTTCCAATCTGATAATCTAACCTTGTTCCCTTCTCCTCAAAGACTTTTTCGGCCGTTTCCTTAATGACCTTCTTCTGATCTTCAAGCTCTTCTCCGGATCCAACCAGTGGTACCATGATTTCAGGATTCACTTTGGTTCCTGCTTCTTTTACTTCAATGGCAGCCTCGATAATAGCCCGGGTCTGCATTTCTGTAATTTCAGGGAAGGTGATACCCAGGCGACAACCGCGATGGCCAAGCATTGGGTTGGCTTCTTCTAGTACAGCAACCTTCTCCTTCACATTACGGAATGGAATACCAAATTGGTCGGCCAAAGCTTTCATATCTTCTTCGGTATGCGGAAGAAATTCGTGCAAAGGAGGATCCAGTAACCGAACGGTCACAGGGTCACCCTTCAATGCCTCAAAGATACCTTTGAAGTCTTCTTTTTGATAAGGAAGGAGTTTGGCAAGGGCTTCTCTTCGCTCTTCTTCGTTATCACTCATAATCATTCGGCGAACAGCAATAATTCGCTCTCCTTCAAAGAACATATGCTCTGTACGGCAAAGGCCGATACCTTCGGCACCAAATTCTTTCGCTTTAACAGCGTCTTCCGGCCGATCCGCATTGGTTCTGATTTTCATATCACGAAACGTATCAACCCATTTCATGAATTTGCCAAAATGCTTGCTTAACGTCGGAGGAGAAAGCGGGAGTTGACCGAGAGCGACCTCGCCCGTGGTACCGTTAATAGAAACCCAGTCTCCTTCATGAACGGTATGCTTTCCGTCTGTCAGACTCTTGTTTTTGTAGTTGATCACAATGTCGTCACAACCAACAACGCAAGGCTTCCCCCAACCACGAGCAACTACGGCTGCATGGCTGGTCATTCCCCCACGGGAGGTAAGAATACCTTCAGAGGCATCCATTCCGCCAACATCATCCGGGCTGGTTTCGATACGTGCCAGAATTACTTTTTCTCCGGCAAGATGTGCATCTTCGGCTTCCTGCGATGTAAAGTACACTTTACCAACGGCCGCTCCGGGAGAAGCCGGCAGTCCAACACCTATAACTGTTTTTTCTTTAATGGCCTTGTCATCAAACTGTGGATGAAGCAACTGATCCAGCTGTGCGGTTGTTACCAACTTGCTAACCGCTGTTTTTTTATCTACCAGGCCGGACTCAACAAAGTCAACAGCAATTTTAAGGGCAGCAGGCCCTGTTCTCTTTCCACTTCGTGTCTGAAGAATAAAAAGCTTCTCCTCCTGAATGGTGAACTCAATGTCCTGCATATCCTCATAATGCTTCTCCAGCTTCTGAGTCAGCTGATGAAGCTCCTCATAAACCTTGGGCATCTCTTTTTTGAGGTTACTGATCTGCTCAGGAGTTCTCGTTCCGGCAACCACGTCCTCACCCTGTGCATTTTTCAGATACTCACCATACAACTCGTTTCTTCCGTTGTTCGGGTTTCGTGTAAACAGTACTCCGGAACCACTGGTTTCACCCATGTTTCCGAACACCATCGCCTGCACATTCACAGCGGTACCAACTAGCCCGCTGATTTTATTGATTTTTCTGTATTTGATGGCACGATCACTGTTCCAGGAACCAAAAACGGCATTGATTGAAAACTCTAATTGCTCCATCGGGTCGTTCGGAAACATAAACCCGGTTTCTTTTCTGTACAGAGCTTTGTAACGATCAACAAGATCTTTAAGATCTTCTGTGGACAAATCACTATCGGTTTCTGCTCCCCTTTCCTTCTTCAAGGCGTCCATGGCGTCTTCAAAAAGGTCATGAGATACTCCCATAACTACATCCGCAAACATATCAATAAACCGGCGGTAGCTGTCATAGGCAAACCACTCATTTCCGGTTTTTTCAGCAAGGCCTTCTACAACTTTATCATTGATACCAAGATTTAATACCGTATCCATCATTCCCGGCATGGATACCGCAGCGCCGGAACGAACAGAAAGCAAAAGCGGATTCGCCGGATCACCAAGTTTGGAATCCATAACTTTTTCCTGATACCGGATCCCTTCTTCCAGTTGCTCCCTCAATCCTTCAGGCCATTTTTCTTCATTCTTATAATAATGGGCACAGGCTTCTGTTGTAACCGTCAGCCCTGGAGGGACCGGAAGTCCTCCGACACACATTTCTGCAAGATTTGCACCTTTTCCACCCAAGAGTTCACGCATGGAGCGGTCTCCTTCTGCGGTTCCCCCTCCAAAGGTATATACGTATTTTGTTTTATTAGACATTTTTAACCTATAATTTTTTTTAAAATTCTGCAGCAGCATTTCAGTCAGATTACAAGCGATGGCCTGTTCATCATATACAGAAACTCAAAACATGAGAACGGTAACAGCTCCTGCAGCAGCTTAGACTGCTTTGCAGAAAAACGCTTCCAACATGACAAATACGTTCTGTCTGAATACTACTTTATAACAAGCTTCCGGCTAATCTAACACACTGATCCTTTGATGTCAACCTCATATTACATTGCATATGCAAACAATCACATATAGGCATACCTGCCTTTTGGCTAAAAAATCACAACTCCCCTTCATATATCATTCAAATAAAACTCTTATTTTTCACTGATTATTGAATTGCGGGTGTCGCCGGCAGGCGATGTTACATTTTATTCCTCACTCGTTTACTTTTCTCTGGTACCAGCCGCAATTCAATACAAAACCTATGACAGGTACTATCCGATTAATTCATAAGAACTATAATAGTAAAACCACACGTTTAACTTCATGAAAGCAGACTTTTTGGGACTCACCTTCGCTCAACTATCCGGACTACTCCTCGGAATTTTCGGTTTGGTCCTCCCTTTCTTATTGCCACTGGGCACCCTTTCTTTTGCCGGACAGCTTGGTCTTGGTATCCTGCTTTTGGCAGCGGCATTCTGGATTTTTGAACCAATTCCTATTTTCGCTACCTCTATGCTGGTCATATTTCTCCAGGTCTTTCTCCTTAGTGCACAAAGCCCCGTTTTTTCCGAAGCAGAGCTGCCGGTTACCGAGCCCGTCGATATGAGCCACTCTTCCTGGCAAATTCCCGCCTCAGCACTAAAAGACGACCAAACCATACTTGTATCTGTCGGCCCGGGAGAAACGAAGAGTATCCATGTCTCCATAACCGAGCGAAACGGACAACATGCTATTGTTAAAAGTGACGAACTGCGCGCCGACCATCCCGTGATTACTCAACCGAATCATCGTCTGGTGAATTATGATCCTTCGTCATATACGGCCTTCACAGGAACACTGGCACATGGGATTATTATTCTCTTTTTAGGTGGATTTATGCTGGCCGGTGCTTCCGTAAAATACAACCTGGATAAAAACCTGACCCGATACCTGCTTGCCCCCTTTGGGAGTAAGCCGCGGTTTATTTTATTGGGCATCATCCTGGTGACGGCCGTGCTTTCGGCTTTTATGAGTAATACAGCAACAGCAGCCATGATGGTCACCGTTATTATTCCTATCATCGCTCAACTGGATCCAAAAGACCAGTTTAAATACGGACTGGCTCTGGCAATCCCCATAGCAGCAAATATTGGCGGGATTGCCACTCCGATTGGAACACCTCCCAACGCCATTGCCATCGGAGCGTTGCAGGGCCAGGGAATTGATATTACATTTACGGAATGGATGATTGTTGCTGTGCCCATTGTACTCATCATGCTTTTTATTTCATGGGTTCTTCTTCAGTTCTTCTTCCCGCCCAAAATTGACCGTTTTAAGCTACAACTTGATGGCAAACTGAATCTTGAACCCAAAGCGATCGGCCTGTACATCATTTTTGCCGCTACCGTCATTCTCTGGATTACAGAGGAGTTTCATGGTATTCCCAGCAACATGATTGCATTTATTCCTGTGGCAACCCTTGTCGCCGGCGGAATTCTGACAAAAGAGGATGTAAAGAAGATTCCCTGGGATGTCCTTTGGTTGATGGCCGGAGGCCTCTCGTTGGGAGTAAGTATGCAGGCAACAGGACTCGCAGCCTGGCTGATTGGCGGCGTTGACTGGGCTTCTCTGGGATATGTTGCACTTATTCTCTCATTCGCCCTGGTTGCCGTAGCCATGTCTAACTTCCTTTCCAATACGGTTACCGCAACACTGATCATGCCACTGGTCATCGGTCTTTACTTGTCCGGCACCATGGGAGACAATTTCAGTCTCATTATTGTGGGCGTTGTTATAGCCGTTTCCTGTAGCCTCGCCATGGCACTTCCCATTTCGACCCCGCCAAATGCCATTGCCATGTCAACCGGATTTATACGAACCAAGGATATGGCAAAAGTCGGTCTCACTGTAGGTTTTATCGGAATAATTATGATATTAATTATGTCGATTGCCTACTGGCCCTTCGTCACCCCCTAACCCAATAATTTTTAGATATTATGGAATCCTCTGATATTTATATCATTTGCATTGAAGACGAGGCGGAAGTACTTGATGCCGTCGTCCGGGACCTCGAAAAACTCGAAGCAACATTCCCCATTGATACGGCTACCTCTGCAGAAGAAGGCCGAGACCTGGTAAACAAACTGCTCGATGACGGGAAAAAAATCGGACTTATAGTCTGTGACCATATTCTCCCGGGTGACAACGGCGTTGAACTTCTCATAGAACTTCACAAGGATGAAAAAACCATGCCGGCAAAAAAAGTACTGCTCACCGGACAAGCGGGCCTGGATGACACCGTTAAAGCTTTAAATGAAGCAAAACTGCATCATTATATCGCAAAACCCTGGTCCAAGGAAGAATTGAACGAGGTGGCCGTCAACCTGCTTACCGACTTTGTCCTCGAAAATGAACCCAATGTACTGCCTTTTATGAACGTCCTTGATGCAGAAAGACTATCTGAAGCAATACGTTCGGGAAAAACACTGAGTAACGAATAATCCGGAAGGTCTCCGGATAATCATCTTTGGGTACACCCGCCATGATTCTTGATTTCGCAAAAAATTGGCTTCAGGATCCCTCCCGGATTACCAGTCAAATCGCTCGTTATCTGGAAAACTCCGATGATTTCGATGTAAAAACGGTGGTCCGGGAAAAAGATGATGTTTTCTTTTCTGAAGGCGACCTGAATGATTCGGTCTACATTCTTCTGGACGGCACCGTCGAGCTCTCCAAATCGGCACCCAATGGCCGGTCTATAGCCATTGACTGGCTTCGGCCCGGAGCTTTGGTTGGCTTGATCTCTTTTGTCACCGGAGACCCGGTTCTGACTACCGCTGTTGCCGTAAGTCCCTGTAAAGCCATACGACTGACAGAGCAGGACTTTTTTAAAATACAAAACAGTAATAACGAACTTGCCCTGCTGGGTCAACAGCTGATTATTGGAAACCTGATCGACCGGTATCATCACGTTGTTTCCGTTCATATTGAACTGGAAAGTATTAATGATACGCTTCAAAAAGAAAGAAACCATCTTCGGGAAGCTCTCAAACAGCTGGAAGATACCCAGCATCGACTGATCAGCCAGGAAAAAATGGCGACTCTTGGCCAGCTTGTGGCAGGTATCGCTCATGAAATTAATAATCCTGCAGCCGCAATGCTTCGTGCATCCGACAACCTGCTGGAATACCTCCCTGCAATAATCGCTCTTGTTGATCCCGATCAGGAAAAGTCTTACCACAAGTTTTTTCTAATCGGGTTAAAACGAAAACTGGTTAATTCAGAGTTACAGCGGGAACGACTTCAGGAGTGGACGGCCTTGTATCCGGAGTTGCCCAGAAGCCTGCTTCGAAAGGTTACGTCCATGAACGATGAAGCACTGGAGAGTATCCAAGGCATCCTTGGAAAAAAGCCGGGCGAACAAGAAAAAGAAAACCTTGAAAAAATAGTCCTGTTCTACGAAAGTGGCTATTTTCTCAAAAACCTGCAGTCCAGTACACGAAGAATCGGAGAAATCGTATCCAGCCTGAAAAGCTACAGCCGCCAGGATAAGGGTCAGTTTGAAAAAGCGGATTTAAGAGATGGCCTCAATGATACGCTGCTGCTGCTGGCAAACCGGTTAAAAAAGGTAGATGTGGTTCTTAATTTCTCTGATATCCCGAATGTGGATGTTATTTCCGGTGAAATTAACCAGGTGTGGACCAACCTCATTATTAATGCATGTGATGCCATGAAAGACCGGGGTGAACTGGTAATTTCATGCGGTCATTCTGATTCGTTTGTCTGGGTTTCATTTAAAGACAGCGGGCCCGGAATCAATCCATCAGCCATGCATGAAATTTTTAAGCCCAATTTTACAACAAAACAACAAAACAGCAACTATGGGCTCGGGCTGGGACTTTCTATTTCACAGCAAATTGTACTTAAACACGGTGGACAAATCAAAGTCAGAAACGCAGATCATGGCGGAGCCGAGTTTAAGGTTCTCCTTCCGGCCTGATCCTTCCAACGGTTCAGGAATACTTTTTTACTTTTATGCAACCTGTTTTTGCTATACATAATGGATTATTTAAAAAAAACATTCATTATTTAACTTTCAGGTTGCTATTTCTTAATATGATATTCAAATTTATATGCTATCATTGTTCTGTTATAATTTAGCAATACAAACAATGATATTCATTTGCTGATTAAATCCCCGCAAATTCTGTTCGGTTATAAACAAAGAATCAGGGCTCCTCTTGTTCACAAACAGACGGAGCCGCGGGAAGTTTACTCATGATGTAAGACACATCAGGATTTGACTTAAAAAAACAGGCTGAAAAGCCAGTACCGTAAACCTATAATTTACTGGAGTAAATAATATGAATCATCCACAATGGGTTAAGCACGAAGAACTTAAGCAATGGGTAGAAGAAGTTGCTGCCCTTACAAAACCCGACAAAATCGAGTGGTCTGATGGCACGAAAGAAGAACATGACCGCCTTTGCCAGGAGCTTGTTGATGCAGGAACATTTATCAAGCTGAACGAAGAAAAACGCCCTGGTAGTTTTGCATGTTTTTCTGACCCTTCAGACGTAGCACGGGTAGAAGATCGCACTTATGTTTGTACTAAGAATCCCGAAGATGCTGGTCCTACCAATAACTGGATTGAACCAGAAGAAATCAAAAAAACATTGAATGGCCTTTATGACGGCTGTATGAAAGGACGCACCATGTATGTCATTCCTTTCAGCATGGGGCCTATTGGTTCTGACATCGCTCATATTGGTGTTGAAATCACCGATTCCGCTTATGTTGTTATCAACATGGGTATCATGACCCGAATGGGTAAGAAAGTTATGGATGTTCTGGGAGCAGATGGCGAGTATGTAAAATGCCTCCATTCTATTGGAGCGCCTCTTGCCGAAGGTCAAAAAGATGTACCCTGGCCTTGTAACCCTGACACCAAATATATCGTCCACTTCCCTGAAGAGCGTTCTATCATGTCCTATGGTAGTGGTTACGGTGGAAATGCCCTTCTCGGTAAAAAATGTTTCGCACTGAGAATTGCTTCAAATATGGCCCGTGAGGAAGGATGGCTTGCAGAGCATATGCTTATTCTCGGTGTAGAGTCTCCGGAGAAAAAGAAAAGTTATGTGGCCGGTGCATTCCCAAGCGCTTGTGGTAAAACCAACTTTGCGATGCTTATTCCGCCAAAAGAGATGGAAGGTTGGAAAGTTACCACCATCGGTGATGATATTGCCTGGATCAAAAAGGATAAAGACGGTAATCTCCGTGCTATCAATCCTGAGGCAGGATATTTCGGTGTAGCTCCGGGTACCAACTACAAAACCAACCCGAACGCGATGGAATCCATCAAATCAAACACCATCTTCACCAACTGTGCAATCACAGAAGATGGCGATGTATGGTGGGAGCAAATGACGGACGAAGTTCCTGAAAACCTGACCGACTGGAAAGGCAACAAGTACGATCCAAGCTCTGGTGCACCTGCAGCTCACCCGAATGCCCGGTTTACCGCTCCGGCAGCTCAGTGTCCTTCTATCGACCCTGTTTGGGAAGATCCAAAAGGTGTTAAAATCGATGCGTTCCTGTTTGGTGGACGACGTGCTTCCGGTGTACCTTTGGTATACGAGGCCGCTGACTGGAATAACGGGGTATACCTCGCAGCTACCATGGGCTCAGAAATGACCGCCGCTGCTTTCGGTAAACTCGGACAGGTTCGACGTGACCCGTTTGCCATGCTTCCGTTTATCGGATACCACTACGGTGAGTATTTTGAGCACTGGCTGGAAATCGGCCGTAGCCTCCCGAATGCACCAAAAATCTTTAGTGTAAACTGGTTCAGAACCGACGAGAACGGCAAATTCATCTGGCCTGGATTTGGCGAGAACATGCGCGTACTCAAGTGGGTAGTTGAGCGCGCACAAGGCACCGCCAGTGCTGTTGAAGGCCCTCTCGGCAACATGCCTCGCTATGAGGATATTGACTGGAGAGGCCTCGAAGACTTTACTGAAGAGCAATTCAACGACCTTATGGCTGTAGATCGTGAGATCTGGAAGCAGGAAGTTTTGGGCCATGAAGACCTCTTCTCTAAACTCTACGATAGACTTCCGAAAGAATTCCTTTTCATGCGCGAACTCCTTAAAGCAAAACTCTGGCGTTCTCCTGAGAAGTGGACTCTGAAGTAAGGAGATCTTCATCTCTAAAGTGAACTGAGGTTTTCCTGGTTCACAGATATTTAAAGGGTAACAGGTATCACCTGTTACCCTTTTTTTGTGAGAAAAAAGGATCTTTCAAAGGGCTCATTTAATTTATAGCTCTATTGTGTATATTCTCAGTACTCAAACATAACCCGGCCTTTTACCCTTTCGTATTGTTTAATCGTAACGTCCAACTCCAGCCACTGAATACTTTTGGTATTTCTGCCATTACCTCGCTTTTTGCAGAAATAAAATCGGAAGAAGACCTTCTTAGAATCATGGATACCCCGGACTTCCATGAAAACCCCCGCCTTATTCTCGGTGGAGGAAGCAACGTGCTCTTTACCGATTCTTATCAGGGACTGGTCGTAAAAATGGGCATACCGGGAATCCAGGTCATTCAGGAATCACCTGATTATGTTCTCGTTGAAGCCGGAGCAGGTGTCTGCTGGGATGAACTGGTTGCTTTTTGTGTAGAAAACAACTGGGGGGGAATTGAAAATTTGTCGATGATTCCAGGACTTGCAGGCGCTGCACCCATTCAAAATATCGGTGCTTATGGAGTTGAATTGAAAGATACGTTTCATTCACTTAAAGCGATCCATATCCATACCGGGTCCCTGGTTTCATTTTCTACAGGGGATTGTCACTTCGCTTATCGGGACAGTATTTTCAAGCAAAAAAAAGAACGCCCGTATATAATCACCCGGATAGTACTGAAGCTGAATAAGAAATTTCACTTGAACCTGGAATATGGACTCATAAAAGAGGTGCTGAAACAACATAGTATCTCTCAACCGGGCCTTTCAGATGTTCGCCGTGCAATCATGGAAATACGTGCTTCCAAACTACCGAATCCCTCTGAACTTGGAAATGCAGGAAGTTTTTTTAAAAATCCTGTAATGTCGGCTTCCGATTACAATACCCTTAAGGAAAAG
>JASCXY010000130.1 GCA_030012235.1 Balneolaceae bacterium ANBcel3
CGGGTTACCGACGTGGATTTTGAAAATGGACAGCTGCTTATCCGTAATGGCAAGGGTAGTAAGGAACGCTTTACTTTATTGCCAGAGTCGCTTAGAACGGATCTTGAGCAGCAAATCCAACAGGCTCATCGTATTTTTCTGAGTGATAAAAAACGCGGTATAGCTCAAATCCCACTCCCCTATGCCCTCCATAAAAAGTACCCCGGCGCCGTTCATGATTTCTGCTGGCATTATGTGTTCCCGTCGAAAACTATTGGCAAAGATCCGCGTACCGGATGTCATTCTCGTCATCATATCTCAAGGGAAACGCTTCAACGAAGTTTTAAGGAAGCACTCAATGCCGCTAAAATTCAAAAGAGAGCCACGCTGCATACTCTTCGTCATTCGTTTGCTACACACTTGCTCCAGCATGGGTATGATATTCGTACCGTTCAGGAACTTCTGGGTCATTCCAGCGTGCAGACTACGATGATCTATACGCACGTCTTAAAGATGGGAAGTTTTGCCGTTAAAAGCCCGGCCGATGCTATTCTTTGAACGCATGGCTGAGTTTTTTCTCTGACGTTACCTGATTCCTTTTGATCTATTGCGGTTGCCGAAGACGTTGACTTTTACCCTTTTATCACATGAATATTGGCCTCTATCTGCGTATTTAACCCGCCCCGGACACAGCTCCGCCTTGTAAGTCCCATTTCAGAACTGTGAAATCCTAGGCGTAACCTATAGAAAAATACCTTTTTGTGCTTTTTTTCCAAATTAAATTGTCTTATCAACACTATTTTTTCTATGAATCGCTTTTTCTTGCTAATCCGTGTGCTTAAAAACGGATTATTTGTCACGAGAGTACAGAAGCACAATCTTCTTAAGCTTTTTTATTGGCCGTGAGTTTCTGTGCCACGGATCACCTCTGACTGACGTATTGACACCTTTTTTTTTATGGCATCAAATGTAAACAGTCGGAAATACCAATTATTGGTCATCTTGGCTAAGGCATGTAAGTAAGAATACCTCTATATCGTCTGAGACTATTTGGACCCGCTTACTAGGCCATTCCGGTCCAAGCGGCCCCCTTTTCGCTGCGCACACTTCGTATCGGGTGAAGCTGACCCCCTATCCCAAATTATCCATTTGTTTAAACCCAGGTTTCGGCAGGCAGATACAAAAAAATCCGTGAAGGATCCAAAGCGGGGCTTCGAATCGTTTAGAAAAGACAACCTGCTCAAAATAAAAAAGCCTTACACAGCATTGTTTTGCTGTGCAAGGCTTTGCCTGTACGCCCAGGAGGACTCGAACCCCCAACCTTCTGATCCGAAGTCAGACGCTCTATCCGATTGAGCTATGGGCGCATGGTTACAGAATAATAAAATAAGATTTTTTTTTGAGATATACAGCCCGATTGCTTTTTTTCTTTTCGCCTTTTTTACTATCTCCATCACCCCAACGGGACAAATTCGCCGCTCTCTTTTTTGATAAGTCAGGATTTTTTTTGAAATTAAAGAATCCTGTCAACCCGCCTTCATTTTCCTGTGTACCTCATGTCCTCTTCTTTTTATCGTACGGCTTTTCTGAGCCTTTTTTGCCTGATGCTCCTGGCTAATGTCTCTGGCTGCCGAAAAACTTCGCACCCCCCCGGCATCCTGGTGGATACGGAACCGGTACAGCTGAATCTTGAGGAACATAAAACAGCCCGCCTGGATGAGTTTATCCTTACCAAGAAAGCTGAATTCCACGTGAAGGCCCGCGTCTTGAGTAGAAAACGATATAAAACCGGCCGTGAAGCAACGATTTCCCGATATGATTTCGCTCTGGGATGGGGACCAATGTCCGATTCGAGTGTCCTGAAGGATATTCGTATCCGTCAACGTATTCGTTTTTATTTCTGGAGTACTCGTAATCCCCCTATCGCACTTAGGGATATTAATTTACATAGTAACAATATGCATATGGTAACTACCGATCGTGCATTGAACCGGGAAATGCGACGCGCACGGACCGGCGATATTGTTGAGTTTACAGGCTATCTGGTGGATGTACGCGGTGACCGGGGCTGGCGATGGACAACCTCCATGAACCGGACGGATATCGGCGCCGGTGCATGTGAGATCGTCTATCTTGAAACGTTTCGTATCGTGAATCGATGAGTCTTCCGAATCGTATTATGGCGAGGATATCTTCTTCTTAATGTTCCACAGAGATCCTAAAACCCCTGTTACTAGCAGGAAGGACAACCACGCAAAGGGATTTTCGGGCATATAAAATAACCCTAATGCCCCCACCAGAAAAACTCCTGTGCCGATCGGCATAAAGATAGGCGTGTATCCGGAAAGGGCCTCTTTTTTACGCAACATCAACAGTATGATGAGCCCGAATTTTACAAAGAAAAATCCGCAAACAAGACTCATGTATATCATCGCTTTCCAGGATCCCGCATCCAGACATTCAAGCCCGGCCTGAATCAACGGCGTGAAAGTCGCCGCAATATGTATCATACCTAAGATCAGTATAGAAACCGCAAAGGTTTTTCCAATAGTTATATGGTTCATTTTTTACTCCGTTACATACACTCAGTTGGACTGAAAGTATGTTTTTAGGGTTAATAGTGTATGTTCATCCCCCTTCAAATCTTTAATTATTTCCCCTTTTTCTAATAGTACAATCCGGTCACATATTTCGGTCACATGGTTCAGATCATGACTCGAAATCAGGAAGGTGACTTCCCGTTCAGCTTGTTCTTTCTGGATCAACTCTTTTAGCATTATCTGTGAGCCCGGATCCAGGTTTTCAAAGGGCTCATCTAAAATTATAATCTCCGGTGAAGCAAAGAATGCCGACACAATACCTACTTTTTTGATGTTTCCTTTGGATAACTCTCGTATATATTTCCCACGGCCAAGTACCTCGCCCCTGAAAAAGTCACTGAATGGCTCCAGATATTCCGAAAGCTCTTTTTTGGAACAATGGTATATCTTCGCTAAAAAGCGAAAGTATTCTTCGGGTGTCAGGTAGTTGATCAGAAACGCCTCGTCTAGATAGGATCCCGTAAATTGCTTCCAGCTATCACTTTCAGCCGTGTTTTCACCTTTTATCGAGACGCTTCCATGTGTCGGACGAATCATGTCCAGCATCAATCGAAAAAAGGTGGTTTTTCCCGCACCGTTGTTTCCTACTAACCCGAAGCATTCTCCTTTTGGGATCTCAAGCCGGTTTATATCCAACGCCGTCACCTGGCCATATTCTTTTTTGAGTTCTTCAGCAAGAATCATATTCCTTTTTGTTTAGTTCGATCGAAAGGATTGAGCCATATCGTATTTTTTTTCTTCCATCGTTCTGGCAAGAAGACGAATGATCGGGTTGCGTAATAGCATCCCAATCAATCCCATTATTCCCAAAAACAGGAGACCGTAAACACCCTGGCCAAATGCCAGGAAGGGTATGACGAGCAGTCCCGGTAAAAGAATTAATGGCAAACCCATGATCCATTGAGCCAGTCCAACCCCCTGAAAACTGAACGCCGAGTGTGATTCGAGATCAAGCTTTTCAGGCTCCCACATCCCTAAACGAATGACAAGAAAAACGTTGATCCCCATATTATAAAAAAGCATACACGTGTTGCCCAGCAGGATGTCTAATCCGTAGAACCATGCATATGGAAGTATGAGAACGTATAGCAACAAACAGGACAATATCATCAGATAGTATTTTGATGCAATATAGTCACGCAGAGGAACCGGCTGTGCTAAAAAAGCATCCAAAAACCCGGAATTCCAACTGAAAAGAAACTGCCCGTATTGCAACAAAAACATCCCTGTAAGCATTAATCCGGTAAAGACCAGCATAATGTGACTACCAATGCCCAGTACCTCTTCGTCCGGATACATGACAAGTCCAATGAACAGAAACAGGAGACTGAAAAATAGTATCGATCGCGCGCGCTTGTGCCGTATGATCAAACGTATTTCCTGGTTGACCAATGTCCCGGTTAATCCATAACGTTCGGGTAATGTAACAGCAAATTTCTTCCAGAAACGGCCGGAAGAGTCCCCCTGAGAATCCATGTGATAGTTATGGGTATAAAAATAAAATGCCGAAGAGTAAGCGCCCGAAAGAAGCAGTGCCGATAGCATCAGTGGCACCGGATTTTGCATCGCCTGATTGAAAAACCAGGCCGTATAATCCGCAGGAACCGGGCCGTCAAAAAACATCGGCAGATGAAGCAACGAAAAGAAAAGCAATAGGCCTATGGGTATAAATGGCCTCTCAGAGGATATACGTCGAATCGTAATCATCCCGTAATGGATGAATAAATTGAATACGATCAGGGTAAGATACCACATCCAGGCTCCCACGACTCCAGCCTGCACTTGCACCGCCGTAAAACTGAAGTACGTGAGCATTAAAGGAATCACGATAATAAAGGGGGAAACCAAAGATCCGGTAAGTGTCAGATGAGCCAGGGTGGGAATTTTTATCGGATGGGGCAGATAGGCCGAAATCTCCATGGATGGCAGCTTTTGTAGAAACATCCGCATCAATACTTCCAGCATGAAGTAGTAGAGAAGGATCGTATTTATAAATGCGACCGGATCGCTCCATCCTAGGTAATCAACGATAAAGAGTTCAAGATAAATAGCAATGACAATCAGCTGTGGCAGAATCAAGAATGCCGCCAATGCAATCAAACATCCGGCAAGACACCCGCGCCCCATGGAACCGGATCGGGTAAATTGTAACCAACGATGTTTTAAAAGCGTAAATAGCATAGCAGAGCTCTGTTGTTGCAAACCTATCAAAGGTCTGGTTTAATACACTAACTTCCAAGTAGCGATTTCGTATTAATTAAAGGATTTACACGGTTGTTTTTGTTAGATTCTTAATGAAATACCTATCACTTTTATACGAGAAAACTAATGATTTGGTTTCTGATTATTGGAATGATCGCCGGCTGGATCGCCGGCCTTATTATGCAGGGCAAAGGGTTTGGCCTGATTGGCAATATGATTGTCGGTGTTTTAGGAGCACTGGTCGGCGGTTATCTGTTTGATCTGCTGGATATCTCAACCGGTAGTGGTTTTTGGGGCTCCCTGGGAACTTCTGTCGTCGGTGCCGTCGTTTTTCTCTTTTTAATCCGCTTGTTTAAGAGAATATAACCGATATTTCGTTATGCCCCGTGTTGTAAAAGAGGAACTTGCTGCTATTTTGCTGGAAATTGGCGTTTTGATGCGCCTGGCAGGGGAGAATGATTTTCGTGCAATGGCATTTGACCGGGCCGCGCGTACCCTCGAAAGCCTGGAAGGTGACATCAATGTTTACATTGAAAACAAGACACTTACTGATTTAAAGGGCATCGGAACCGGCATCGCCGCCGATATATACGAATTCGCTGATACCGGCCATATTTCGGTGCACGATAAGCTTAAAAAATCGATCCCGGAAGGCTTGTTTAAATGGTTGGATATTTCTGGCCTTGGACCCAAAAAAATTTTTAAAATTCATAAGGAACTGGGGATTACCGAGGTCTCGGAACTGAAGGAAAAATGCATGGACGGCTCTGTAGCCGCCTTGGCCGGTATGGGAAAGAAGTCCGCAGAGAAGATTTTGAAATCCATTGAATGGATGGATCAGTATGCGGAACGATGCCGGCTGGATGAAGCGGAGGCCATTGCCAGACTTTTTTATGACGCTCTGAAGGATCAAAAGGGTGTCAAGGATATGTCGGTAGCCGGCTCTCTCAGACGTTCTAATGAAACCATCGGTGATATTGATATTTTGATCGCTGCTCATGAGGAGGATATTCCGGAGCTAATGGAGGTTTTTATCCATCATCCGGGCGTTGTGGAGGTTCTGGCTCACGGGACTTCTAAATCATCGGTGAGGGCCGATCATGGCCGGCAGGTGGACCTCCGCATAGTGAAACCGGATCAGTTTGCAGCTGCACTCCTCTATTTTACCGGAAGCAAGGAACATAATGTGGCTCTGCGCCAGCGAGCAAGAAAAAAGGGACTGGTTCTGAATGAGTATGGGCTTTTCCACCAGAATGATGACGAAATGCCTCTTGAAGCAGCAACTGAGGAGGAGATATACCATCACCTTGGACTGGCTTTTATCCCACCGGAGCTTAGGGAGGATTATGGGGAGTTTGTACAGGCTGAAGAAGGAACGGTTCCGGATCTGGTTTCTGAATCGGATATTCAGGGAGTAATACACGCCCACTCCCGATGGAGCGATGGAAAAAATTCGATCAGTGAATTGGCGGATGCCTGCATGGAACGAGGCTATAGCTACCTCTGTATCACCGATCATTCGCGGTCGGCAGCTTATGCCGGCGGACTCCGTGTGGAGCAGGTGTATGATCAGTGGAAGGAAATTGACCAATTGAATGACCAGTATGTGAAGGGCGATCGTCCGTTTTTTATCTTGAAGGGAATAGAGTCGGATATTCTGGCGGATGGGCAACTCGATTATCCGGATGAGGTTCTTATAGGATTTGACCTGGTTATCGGCAGTGTGCATTCTTCTCTGGATCAGCCTCCGGAAAAGATGCTGGAACGTCTTAAAAGAGCTATAGAGCATCCTTATATGCACATGCTTGGCCATCCAACCGGCCGCCTGTTGCTGAAACGTGATGGAAATAAAGTGGACCTGAATGAACTTATACGGTTTGCTTCAGATCACAAAACGGCCATTGAGATAAATGCCAATCCCCGCCGGCTGGATATGGACTGGAGGTATGGAAGAATAATGCGTGAAAATGGCTTGATGAGCGGTATTTGCCCGGATGCCCATTCCATCCGTGGCCTGGATGATATCCGTTTCGGTGTGGGAATTGCCCGAAAAGCCGGATTATCCTCTAAAATGATTTTGAATGCCTGCTCCCTGGATGATCTCAGAAAATGGCTCGATCGCTGAGTCTATTCAGCTCTCTTCTTTCTCATACATATCAAAATTCAACTCTCCTGCACGTATCGGAAACGAAAGCCTGTTTTGTGCGGGTGGCAATGGACACGTGGTATGGGGATTAATGGCACACGGAGGATTGTAGGAGTAATTGAAATCCAAAATCGCTTTTTCTCCCGAGCCCGGCCGATCTATGTATACAAACCGCCCGGCCGGATAGGTTTCGGTACCGGAAGTTCCGTCAGCAAACGGGATGAATAAACGGGATCCTGTTCCAAGGGCAACCATTTGGACGTGTTCCCCCTCGTGAGTAAAGGAGAGTGTACCGGCCACATCCCAGTCTATGATCTGTCCTATGACATTTTCAATCTCTATCGAGGTTCCTGCTTCGGCCGGAGTAAACTCCGCTTCTATTCTCCAGCCCGGATCTACTTCGTAGCGTTCGATCCCCTCAAAATGCTCCAGACGTGGATT
>JASCXY010000131.1 GCA_030012235.1 Balneolaceae bacterium ANBcel3
TTCTCCTTTGGGCTGTATCCACCAGTTCCTTTAAATGCCCGTCATTTTCGGGAAAAACTACCGCTGTCGGGAGCTCTTCATAGAGAGAAGCGTCGCTGCTATAAAGGCGTCGTGTGAGCGTATCCGAATGAAATACCAAAGAAGAAAGGGTATTGGCCATAGAGAAAGGTACCCATTTTTATTGGAGAGAATACGCAGTATGAGCAAAAAGAAAAAACGGATTTCGTAAAAGTGGGGATTGGGAGTTGGAAAAGCGTTTGCAGAAGCAAAAATAATCGTGAAACATTTTACAACAATTTCAAAAATGCGGTTGCATTATTGATGTTTATTTTGGCATCTTACTCACAGTTTTTCCATTATTTTGTTCGACAGACAACATACACAGATTGTTGGAAGGCTTGAAATAACCTCTTGTTTACCAAAGGTATACATGAACCGGTGTTCGTCGATTCGGGCTGGTCTAAAAGAACCGGTTCTGGATGGTTATCCGGAGGTATTGCGGGTCTTCAATTACAGGGATATTTAGATAAGAACGTTACGTGCTGGTTGGGTATCATCCAATACACCGATCCTTATATCCACTTATCCCTGTCTGATTGTTTATATAAACCATTGCAGAAGTGTGAATAACCGGTATTCTGATACGGATACTCGAATAAAATCAACGTGATTTGGGTTATTCTTCATTTCGAGAACACAAACGGAGGATCCGGAAATTATGAAAGAGTATGTAATTGGCATCGATATTGGGGGCACGTTTACCAAATTTGGTTTCGTGGACCGTGAAGGTAATAGTGTTGCGGAGTCTTCTTCTCCAACAGACACGTATGACAACATAGATGACTACCTTGCAAATCTTGTAAAAGAGTTAAAAGAAGCGGAAAAGAAATTATCTTCGCCTTACAAAATTATTGGGATAGGGATAGGTGCTCCCAATGGAAACTATCACTCCGGATCCATAGAACATGCTCCAAATCTGAAGTGGAAAGGAGTCGTTCCTCTTGCCAAACTTTTTGGTAAGTACTATGATGTGCCGGTTCGGTTAACGAACGATGCAAATGCGGCCGCACTTGGCGAGAAAGTATACGGCGGAGCTAAAGAGATGAATGATTTCATCATGATTACGCTCGGAACCGGACTGGGCAGCGGAATTGTTGTCAACGGTGATTTGGTATACGGACATGATGGATTTGCCGGCGAACTTGGGCATACCACGGTACTTGAAGGCGGGCGTCAGTGTGCTTGCGGCAAAAGAGGGTGTCTGGAAACGTATGTGTCCGCTCCCGGAATCAAACGAACGGTCTTTGAATTGCTGGCCGACGACAGCACCGGCTCGGAACTGGTTAAGTATTCTTTTGAAGATTTCGATGCCAAGTATATTGATGAGCCGGCGAAGAGAAACGACCCGGTGGCGGTGAAAGCCTTTGAGATTACCGGCCAGATTCTTGGAAGAAAACTTGCAGAATCGGTAGCTCACACCAGTCCGAAGGCCATTTTTATCTTTGGCGGCCTGGCAAAGTCCGGCGATCTGCTTTTCAAACCGACCAAAAAATATTTCGAAGAATCACTGATGGGCATCTTCAAGAACAAAATAGATATCCTTCCTTCGCAGCTCATGGGTAAAAGTGCTGCTGTTCTTGGATCGGCATCCTTGATCTGGAATGAACTCAAATAATACGAGTTGATTTGAAACCGGCGAATGCACTCCATTACAGGGGGAGTGCCGCCGGATAATTTCATCAACTCCATACTTTCTTCTCACTAACCTCAAATAAACCATGTCAAACCAAGACAATAATACGATGAAAGTGGGGATGATTTTCATCTCCATGATATTTTTCATTTTCGGGTTTGTTACCACCTTCATTATTACGTTGAGTGAACCCGTAATGGAAGCCTTCAATTTGACCTACACCCAGGCGTTTTTGGTCAATTCGGCGTTCTTTATCTCCTATGCGTTCTTTTCGATTCCAGCCGGAACCGTTATCAAGAAAATCGGTTACAAGAATGCGATTGTACTGGGACTCTCGCTTATTGCCGTTGCCGGATTTCTGTTTTTCCCGGCTATTGGTGTTGAATCCTATACCTTTTTCCTGGGCGCCATTGTGGTCCTTTCTTTAGGTGTTGTTCTTCTTCAGACAGCAGCAAACCCCTATGTTACCGAACTCGGGCCTGCAGAGACAGCATCGGGAAGGCTGAATCTTACACAGTCGCTTAACTCCATTGCCACCTGGCTTGCACCGCTCCTGATCGTTGCATTGATTATTCCGGCGGCAGCAGCCGTTGAAGCCGATGTCCTTGATGATATTGCTTCTGCTGTTACTCCCGGGGACCTTTTGCTTCCGTTTCTGATTATTGGAGCTGTTACGCTTATCATCGCTATAGCCGTTGCTTTAATCAAGCTTCCGAGTATGAGTCAGGAAGGGCTGGGTAACTTCTCCAGTACCTTTAAGTACCGGCATATGCTTTTGGGAGCCCTTGGTATTTTCTGTTACGTAGGTGCTGAAGTGGGTGTTGGTACCGCCATTGCCTCCTATGTGGTACGGCCGGATCTTGGCGGCGGCATTTCCCGTGAAATGGCCTTCCAGTTTGTAGCTCTTTACTGGGCCGGAGCGATGATTGGCCGGTTATTCGGAGCCATTTCGCTGTCGGATATCAAAAACAAGCAGGTAAAAATGCTGATGGTAGTTGGTGTTCTGCTTTGGGCCTTTTTTGTAGGTTTCTATACCCTCGACTGGAGTTTCTCTCTGGGAGTTGTTTTCTTCGGTTTTGCTGTACTTAATTACATTCTGATGCAGCTTGGCTCTGGTAATGCCAACCGTGTACTGGCCATCTTTGCCGGTATGGCTATTTTGATGTCCATTATTTCTGTATCTACTTCAGGTATGGTTTCTGTATGGACGATTGTGAGTATCGGCCTCTTCAACTCGGTCATGTTCCCGAATATTTTCTCTCTTGCGGTGAAAGGCCTTGATCGAAGTGAAGTGAGTCTTGCGTCCGGGATCATCAATACCCTGATTGTCGGTGGTGCTGTAATACCGCCTCTTATGGGATTGATTGCTGATACGGTGAATATTCAGGCTTCTTTCCTTGTTCCCATTGCCTGCTACGCCTACATCATGTTCTTTGCATTGGTAGGAAGCAAGATCAAGCCCGCTGAAGGCGCTGCGGCGACCATCGCTGACGCTGAAGCAGCTCCGCCAACAACGGGTACCGGTGCAGATCCCTCGCATAAAGAAGCTGAATAGTGATTCCCTATTCAATCGCCGGTAGTTAAATCGGACTGCCGGAATGCCGTATAAAAGCCGTCACTTCCCAGGAAGTGGCGGCTTTTTTTATGGGAGTTGATCCAGAACCCTCCAGCACTCGGGTCCGTACTGAAAAAGCAGATCCAGGATTCCGCAGTCGGGGAAAAAGCCAGGGAAATGTTGTCTGTACGTCGGAATGAGAGGATCAAAAGGGGTCGTATTCGGATGCGGCCGTTGATAATTTCTGCTATTTGGTTCCTGCAGGACCATGGAATCAGAGGAAGCAATGTGGTATACCTCATCATGCCAAGCACTCAGAGTTTCAGGAGGGGCGCTTCGAAGAATTTCATTTGTCAGTCCAAGTGAACGGCTTGCGGTGGCAGGAAACTCAGGAAGCTGAAAATACTCCCATTGTCGTTCCATGAAATAGAGTACGGCATCCAGCAAATACTCTTTTTCTGAGCACACCCGTAAATCAGAACGTATTTCCGGTTCATAATAATCGAAATACATGCTGTTTCTGTAGTTATACTCTAGCGCACGGATATGCTGGTCCATCCAGGGAAGGTTATTGTCTATTCGAACCGATGCGAGAGGCTTCTTTTTATCCTCGTTGACGATGGGAATTCGAAGCCATTGTATGCCATCGGGTGTCCGGATTTTGGTTCGGTGGACCTGGCTTTTTCTGGAAAACGAGTGCAGATCATCCAAAAGGACATGTCCGGCCGTTCGTGCACGGGCGAGCCATGACAACGTGGGAGAATAACCGGGAAGGAGTAAGGCGACTTTCATGAGTATAATCAGCAGTTATGCATCAAAACATGGAAAAAGCAGGTTCTGTCAGCCTGGAGAGGGTCCATATGTCGAAAAAGACAGCAGCAAGACATGAGCATATAAAATACACGGTTTCGGGGCAAAATAATGTATGAGCAAAAATAATATAAAGAGGTGGTATGGGAGCAGGTTCCTTTTGAAGTTGGTGCACGGAATCCCCTTTCTCGGATAGAAGGAAAACAGATAGAATATGATCCCTGTAATTTCAAAAGAAAGAGCCGGAAATGGTCGAAGTTCCGGGTGAATTAATGTGGTATAACTTCACTATAATGTGTTATTTTAAAGCTTCTGACCAGAGGCTTTGTTATGAGCGGACTGGTTTGACAGGTTAAATATCCAATAATTTATTTTTCTATGAGTTCCCGGATACGTGTTCGTTTTGCCCCATCTCCAACAGGCCTTTTGCATATAGGTGGCCTCAGAACTGCACTCTACAATTATCTATTTGCAAAAAAAGAGGGTGGTACCTTTGTATTGCGGATAGAAGATACCGATCAAAAGCGATACGTTAAAGATGCCGAAGATGATATCCTTCAAAGTCTGACCTGGGCCGGGATTGTTCCCGATGAGGGGCCGGGGAATCCGGGAGAATATGGTCCCTACAGACAAAGCGAGCGAAAAGAGCGCTATCTGAAGTATGCAGAACAGCTGGTAGATGCCGGTTATGCCTACTATGCATTTGATACTCCGGAAGAGATCGAGCACATGAAAGAACATCTGAGGACTCCGGAAAACCCAACGCCTAAATACGAAATTCAGAGCCGCATGACGATGCGCAACAGCCTGACGCTTTCGGACGAGGAGATCAGCAGGTTGTTGTCCGAAAAAAAAGAATATGTCATTCGTCTCAAGATCCCTGACGGAGAGCGCATTCATTTCGAAGATGCTGTCCGCGGGCCGGTATCCTTTGAAAGCGAGATGCTGGACGATCAGGTTTTGATCAAAGCCGACGGAATGCCAACCTATCACCTTGCCAATGTGGTTGACGACCATGAAATGAAGATTTCTCATGTCATTCGGGGAGAAGAGTGGCTGAGTTCGGCACCAAAACATATCCTTCTTTACACCTATTTTGGGTGGGACGCTCCAGAAATGGCGCATTTGCCTTTAATCATGTCCCCTTCCGGCGGTAAACTGTCCAAGCGTAAAGCAGAAAAAGAAGGCATTCCCATTAATACCAAAGATTACCGGGAGCAATTCTATGAGCCGGAAGCCCTGGTAAACTTTCTGGCCCTTTTAGGATGGAGTCCGGGAGATGACCGGGAGCTTCTGTCGATGAAAGAGATGGTTGAAAGTTTCTCACTGGATCGGATTGGAAAAAGCGGAGCTATTTTTGATCATGCGAAGCTGCTTTGGTTTAACGAGCACTACATCAGAGCGAAGTCCGATGCGGAATTGGCCAAAGAGCTTCAGGCCTATGTGAAAGAGGTGGGGATCCCTCATAAGCAAGACGACAACGATGGCCTTGGAGACGGTTCCGCCGAACCGGATGCCGGGGAAGGAAACATTTCCTGGCCGTCATTAACAGAAGAGCAGAAAAAGATCTTCACCGACACAAAGTATATGGAAACGGTGGTGCGCTTGCTCAAAGAGCGGGTATCCCGGCTCCCGGACTTCCTTGACTCCGGTTCTTTTTTCTTTGAAGCCCCTGCAGAATACGATGCAAAAGCAGTAAAAAAAGGGTGGAAAGAAGCGACTCCCTCCCTTCTTCAGGCCTATACAAGTCAGCTTGATATTGTCGAAGAGGAAGAATTTAAGGCGCCATTACTTAAAACCAGATTAAAAGAAGTCATAGAAAAGGAAAATGTAGGAATGGGCAAACTTATGATGCCGGTTCGCATTGCGGTAACCGGATTGGGAAGCGGGCCGGATCTTTTTGAAAGTATGGAGCTTTTGGGGAAAGAGGAAGTATTACGGAGAATCCATACGGCAATAGAAAAGCTTTCTGGTTCGTGAAGTTCTTTAGATTTTGGCAGATCATGAGTTTTGCTAAGAAATATCGTAGCTGCAGACTTGAAGAAAAGTCCTGCGTATACGCCATACATAACATAAGAAGATGCTTCTGATTGTTTTTGTGCTAAGCCTGCTGTTTGTTATACAGCAGGATACATTGGTAACCGATCCCTCGGGGTGGGGGATACAGATAGAGGAAGCTTCGCATTCCGATACGTTGGTTACCGATGACGAAGACGATTGTGCCTCTTTTTCTTTTAGTGACCTTCAGGATGATGAGCCTGTCCCTTTATGTGGCGAGGTCGAAGTGTTTGAAAACGGAGAAAACGATGTGCTTTTTCAGGATTATGGAAAAGAAACAGAAGCAGATTCTCCGTCAAACGTAGTGTATGAGCAAATAGAGCCGGTATTGCCGGATACCTCTGGAGCCGCAGAAACACGATCCGGTACAACGGGAGGCATAAGCGGATCCTGGCTCAGCCTTTTGCCACCGGTCGTTGCCATTGCCATCGCCCTGTTTTTTCGTCAGGTGTATTTTGCCCTGTTTATAGGGATATGGATGGGAGCATGGCTGGCATCCGGTATGGGCCTGCAACAGGTTTTTATCTCCTTTTTTACCACGGTGAGCCATTACATTATTCCATCCGTCGCCAGTCCGGATCATATCAGCATTCTTGTATTCATTCTTATGATCGGTGCGATGGTCGGGCTTATTGGTGCCAATGGGGGAACACGTGGAGTGGTTGATGCGGTAACACGTTTGGTTACCACCCGGAGGAGAGCCCGTGTAACCACGACCGCAATGGGCTATGTTGTTTTTTTTGATGACTATGCCAATACAATGATTGTCGGGAACACCATGCGTGCGGTGACGGATCGTTTTCGAATTTCGCGTGCAAAATTAGCCTATCTGGTTGATTCGACGGCGGCTCCCGTGGCGATTATTGCATTGATATCCACATGGATCGGAGCCGTTGCCGGGTATATCCTGGAAGCATCCAACGGGATAGAGGAACTTGAAGGCGCATCCTACATGATCTTTTTACACTCTCTTCCGTATAATTTTTATGCGTTTTTTGCCGTCGTTTTCGTGATGATCATCGCAGTGAGCGGGCGGGATTTTGGCCCGATGTACAGCGCAGAGCAAAAGGCATTGAACGGAAAAGATGAGAGTCCTTTGGATGACCCGCCACCGGAAGACGCGCAAGAGGCATCGGATGAATTACCTTCTAAGAGTAAGAAAAGAGGGCA
>JASCXY010000132.1 GCA_030012235.1 Balneolaceae bacterium ANBcel3
CCTGGATAGAGCTTCGTGATCAGTTTGAGTTGGTTTTCCATCGTTATTGTGGAAGGCGAATTGAGTTTTTGGTTCCCGGAAAAAGTAAAAACGGGCACTCCCCCGAGCCTTTTGTTATGGTGCCTACAGAAAAGGAGGTTCTTGCTGCCATATGTGGTTTTTGTTCTGTGGTACTGAATTGTATTCAGATTGAAAAAATTCTTCATGCCGCCCGATGCAGAGACGATGTTATGGTAATGATTTCTCTTATGGAGCCCGGTGAATCTCTCACCCCATTTGAACACTACTACATTATGCATGAACTTATGAGAAGAGATATTTATCCGGATTTTCTGGCTCCGGGTGATTTAACGTCGGCTCATTTGGTGATTGCACATAACTCGAAGAATTATGGTTTGAGAGGCCTTCTGTCCACCGAGCGGCTGGATTTTTCTCTGAAAGCCGGTGTTCCATTGCAATATGTCTTGACGGATCCTGGCTGTTTATATCTTTTAGAGTGGATGGCTTCAGAGAGCCCGGGCTTGTTTAGAAAGGTTTGGACAGCATCCAGATATACTTTCTTTGAGCACGAATGGAACGAAACACATGGAATTTCTCCTCACCTGATTCCAAAAGAAGAGGAGTTTTCGGATGCCGAAATAAGCGATCTTATTAAGAAAGATACGTATCGAAACTTTTTACTTCAGGCTTTACCCAAGGCGTTGACCAGCGGATCCGGTGAGCAATCAGAGCCACTTATGGCTGAGATTATGGACTTTTACAAAACCCATCAGGAAGCCTGTATGGAAAAAGCGGCCGCCGGTTTCTCAGAAATGCTCAAGAGGGAAGATGTATTAAAAAACGGGAAAGCCTGAGTCTCTGAAAAGGGTATCCAGAAGGGTAATCACCACGAAAATGGCAAGAAACAGAAAAGATAGTACGAAGGCCAATCGGTTTAACAGAGAATCCCTGACCAGGTTCATAAAGAATAAGGCAACAAGAGATGCTTTTATGGCAGCGATACCGACGGCAACGATGACGTTGAACGGCTCAGGAATTTGAATCCACGTTACAGCAACGGTCAGGAATGTCAAAACCAGAAGTGCTCCGGCAACGGCCATGAGGCTGCGTATGGATGGTATGTAGTGAGAACTCATAGAGACATTTTTTGCAGGTGCAGGGTGAAAAAACTAGTCAATGAGATAAAGAAGAGGAAATAGAAAGATCCAGATGATGTCAACAAGATGCCAGAATAACCCGGTATTTTCAACGGGGGTGAAGTATCGGCTGTGAACAGAGCGTTTACGCACTTTTATAATCATCCACCCGATCAATCCCATTCCAAGAAGGACATGAATCCCGTGAAGACCGGTCATGAGATAGTATATACTGAAAAAATTGGCAGCCATTTCATGAGAGATCCCTTCGTAGGAGTAATGGCCACCCGGTAAGATGCCTTTAGCAAACTTGTCTGTATACTCTATGTACTTTATTACCAAAAAGGTGGCAGCCAGAACGAGGGTTGCTGACAAATATTGAATAGATTTTTTGAATTCATCCAGCTGAAGAGACCGGATGGCAAGGGCTATAGTAAGGCTGCTGGCAATAAGTACCACGGTATTTAATGCACCCAAGCCAGCATCAAGTTCCTGCGCAGCAAGATAGAAAAGATCCGGATGCCAGGCACGGTAAATGATGTAGGCAACAAAAAGCCCTCCAAACATAAGCATTTCCGTTACCAGGAAAATCCACATTCCCAATTTGGACGACTCAAACTGTTGATCTTCATCCTTAAAATGGTGTTGCAGGTGATCGTCTGTATGGTGGTTGGAAGTTGACATATATCGTTTCCAAAAGGGTTTGTGAGCGTATCAGATTACAAGTGTTCCCGGGAGCATCTTAACCATGAGTTTCCTTACTCTCAGAAACGAGCCCCATACGGAACTCATGTTCAGGTTGATGATGATCGTACGGTCCATGCAGGATCACCGGAGTATATTCAAAATTATGGTGTGTCGGCGGGGATGAAGTCATCCACTCAAGGGATCGGGCACCCCAGGGATTCGGTGGCGCTTTAGGCCCGCGAAACAGTGAATAGGCCAGGTATAAAGCCATCATCACAAAGCCCAGCCCCAGGATGTAGGAACCAATGGTGGAGAATTGGTGCAGGCCCTGAAATTCTTCAAGGTAGTTAAAATAACGCCGTGGCATCCCCTGGCTTCCCATGACAAACTGAGGCAGGAAGGTCATATTGAAAGAAAAGAAAATGACGGCACACGTGATTTTTCCCCAGACTTCATTATACATCCGGCCGGTCATTTTTGGCCACCAGTAATGGATGCCGCCCAAAAGAGCAATGACCGTTCCACCCATCATCACATAATGAAAGTGAGCCACAATATAATAGGTGTCATGGAGGTGTACATTTACCGAAAGAGCCCCGATCATGATTCCGGTTAACCCGCCAATGGTAAACAAAAACAAGAAGGCAAGGGCATAAAGCATAGGAGTCTTGAGGTCAATGGACCCTTTATACAACGTGGCCACCCAGTTGAAAATCTTGATTCCGGTTGGGACTCCCACAAAGAAGGTTAAGAATGAAAAAACAACCGATGATAACTCAGACTGTCCGGAAACGAACATATGATGTCCCCAGACAAGAAAACCAATAAATGCGATGGCCAGGCTGGATAAAGCAATCGCCCAGTATCCGAAGATTGTTTTTCTTGAGAAAACCGAAATAAGTTCGGAGATGATACCGAAAGCCGGAACAATCATAATGTATACGGCCGGATGAGAATAAAACCAGAAAAAGTGTTGATATAAAATCGGATCCCCTCCCAGAGCCGGATCAAAGATACCAACGCCGAGAACCCGTTCCATGATCAGTAATAACAAGGTAATAGCAAGGACAGGGGTTGCGAGGATTTGAATGATCGCTGTGGCATACAACGACCACAGAAAAAGGGGCATTTTACCCCAGGCCTGGCCCGGACTTCGCAGTTTGTGGAGGGTTACGATAAAATTAATACCGGTTAAGATGGATGAGAAACCCATGATAAAAACCCCTAATGTCATCGAGACAACAGCTGTACCTGTTTCCGTACTATAGGGTGTATAGAAGGTCCATCCGGTATCAACAGCACCGGTAACAATGGAAAATAATGCAAAGAGTGCTCCGGCTACATAGATCCAGAAACTGGCCAGATTAAGCCTGGGGAAAGCGACATCTTTCGCCCCTATCATCATGGGCAGAAAGAAATTTCCAAGAGCTGCAGGTATCGAAGGAATGATGAACAGGAAAATCATGATGGCGCCATGCAACGTAAAGATCTGGTTGTAGGTGTCGGCGTCCAGGATGCTTTGTGCAGGGGTAAGCAGCTCTGTCCGGAGTAACAGCGCCAGTACACCACCTAAAAAAAAGAAAAAGGTAATAGAACCGAGATAAAGCAAGCCAATCCTTTTGTGATCCAGCGTAATCAGCCAGGATAGAATTCCTTTATCGTGGTTCAGATAGTTTTTATCCGGGTGTTCATCCACCGGATATTCCCTGATTGAAATGGTTTGTTTCGAAGTTTCTGCCATGGCAACGTTAATCGTGTAATTCCTTTATAAATGCAATTAAACCGTCTATTTGCCGGTCACTCAGGCGTCCGGCATAAGAGGGCATATTTGCCGGGTAGCCGGCGGTTATTTCAGCATTGGGATCAATAATGGAGCGGCGGATATAGTCTTCATCGGCGGTGACGGTTCGTCCGTCGGTAAGTGTCCGTTCTGATCCAAAAAGGTTTAAGAAAGAAGGGCCGATACGGTCTGTCCCATCCAGTGTGTGACAGGCGTTGCAACCGGCCGCGGTATAGGTTTGCCTTCCAAGATCGGCAAGAGGCATATCTTCATCGACTTCAAGCCCGGTTTCAAGCCACTCTTCGAACTCCTGTTTACTTAATACGTGAACCGTTGCCAGCATAGCTGAATGCCCGGATCCGCAATATTCCGAACAATATAAAATTGATTGGCCTGTTTCCGTTGCTTCAAACCAGATAGAAGTGTACCGGTTGGGAAGGATGTCCATTTTAACCCGGAAGTCCGGGATGAAAAGAGAATGGAGGACATCGTCCGAGCGCATAATGAATTTGACAGGTTGATCCACGGGCACAAACACTTCATTCAACGTGGTTCCCCCATTGGGGTATTCAAACTCCCACAGCCAGGAAGCGGCTTTGACCTGTATTTCATAGGCGTTGGGGGGTGGGGTGCTTAATGTCATAAATCCTCTGAAACCCCAGGCAAAAACAATCAAGATCAAAATAATGGGTATGATGGTCCACGTAATTTCAAGTAAGCTGTTGTGTGTGATTACCGGAGTAACGTCATCTTCCGACTTTCGGCGATATTTGATCACAAAAATTAGAATGGTGAGCATAATACCGGCGAAAAGTATAAAACCCGCTACGTTAATAAACATAAACAGGCTATCTACTTCTGAAGCTACGGTCGATCGCTGGGGTGGGAGAAGGTATTCAATGATTTTGTTCATAGTACCGGGTCTGCGTTATTTTGCATTCTTTCTGTGTTCACGAAAGAAAAAGAAGCCAAGAAAGAGGCCAAGAAAGAGGACAGAAACAATACCTCCGATCTTCATAATATTCATGGCGACGGGTACATACGACCCAGAGGCGGCATCATACTGAAAACAATAGAGGACTATGCGATCCAGAGAACTTCCGATACGGCCATCTGCTGCATCAAAAAGAGCATTACGGATCATAAGTCCCGGATAGTCGATACCGTGCAGGTAGCGGGATATCCGGCCTTCCGGCGATAGAAAAATCAGTGTTGAGCCATGCATGTATTCCTGCGTCTGCTCATTCCAGGCATAATAAAAACCAACCTGGTCACCCAGGCGTCGTACGTCGTTTTCTTCTCCGGTAAGAAAATGGATACCATGAACGGCCTCAGGATCAGCGATTTGTTCGAGATAACCCTGTTTGTGATTTCGGGCAATTTCCGGAGTTTCATCCGGATTTATACTCACCGCCAGAACTTCAAACTCAACTCCCGGAGTCCATGAGATATCACGAATTCCTCTCATAAGCCCCTGCAATATCAAATTACAGAGCATAGGGCATTCATAGTACACCATGGCAAGGATGACCGGTTTTCCATTATTGAGGTAATCGCCCAATGTTACTTCTTCACCCTCTTCATTGGTTAGCCGGATAGAAAGATCCACAGTTTCGCCGAGCTTTTCTGTAACTCCCACGTCTTTTAGTTGATCCGGCGGTATGTTATGCTGCGAAAAGGCGGGTGTATTCCATAAAAAAAACACCAAAAGAAGAAAGCTCCTCGGGATGAGTGTTTCAGGCAAAAAGAGCGGTTTCATATGCTAAGGCTGATGGTCTGAAGTGAGCAGGGTAAACGCACTATCTACAGGTATGCGAAAGCGATCTTCGCTATCAGGGATACGCTCCAGGGAGTTCAGTAACTGCTGATCCCGTTCTATTCTTTCTGTCTGATCCGGATATTCCGCGTTTAATGCCGCTCGCTGAGATTCCTGAAACTGTTGATAGGTGTAGAAATGATAGAGGCCGTATAAAACCACGGCTACAATAAGTGTACCCCAAACGAACAACACCGAGGCTGTTTTTATCCCCGAATAACCAGATTCTTCCTCTATATCATGCTGAAATTCCCTTTGGCTGTACTTTTTCTCCATGGTATTGTTATTCATAAATATAGTCGTGCTGTTTGTGGACGTAACCCTAACAACAGAACAACACTATTTATGAACAGGAAATTCCGCAGAAGTCAATGTTTTTTCAGGGATTCCGCTAATAATGGATCTTTTTTTGGAATAAGACTGTTTTGAGCGAGCAAATAGAAGAAAAAGCCTATTGAAAGACATAGAAAACCGACAAAAGAGGCGACGTCCAGCCAGTGTACGGAGATCGCTCCCTTGTGTAAAATGGGAATGATGATCCAGAACATTTCCAAAAAGTTTAGAAAAAGGATCCAGATGGATACGCCTGTCAAAAGAGCATGGTTGGATTTGGCCCGTTTGTTTAGCAGAAGGATGAAAGGAAGGACAAATCGGCCTATGAGAAATAAGTAAGCAAGATAGATCCAGCTTCCTTCAAACCGGTAATAGTACCAAAGGGTTTCTTCCGGAATATTGGCATAATAGATCAGCAGAAACTGACTGAAAGCGATATATGCGTAGAAAACGGTGAAACCAAATAAAAGAGCTCCAAGGTCATGAATATGAGCCTGATTGATAATTTTGGAAAACGCTGTTTTTTTGATTAGAAAAAGGGTAATGATAACGATCAGTGCCAAAGCAGCCTGAAAGCTCATAGAAAAGTAGTAGACACCAAACATGGTAGAAAACCAGTGGGAATCCATAGACATCATCCAGTCAAATGATGCGAAAGCCACCGTTAAAGCAAACAAGAGGATTCCGGGAGCACTTAAAACACGCTGCTTTTTATCCAAAGAAAGATCACCGCTGTGATCAAGAGCGATGGAATTTTTATAGAGTTTATATCCAAGAAAGCCCCAGACAATGAAATAGAGAATATTCCGGAGAATGAAGAAAGGGAAGTTCAGGTAGGGTAATTTGTGCTGTGTAAGCTCGTCGGTTGCAATGCGCTCCGGCCGTATCCATTCATAAAGGTACTCCATTCCGAATAAAATAGGAATAAAGAATACAGGAAGAAGGATCAATTGATAGGAGATGGTTTCAGGAATTCGTCGAAGTACGACCGACCAGCTTGATCGGGTGACGTGCTGAACCATCACAAAGAATAGAGCACCCAACAGAATACTGGCTATAAAAGTAAAACCAGTCAGCCATGAATAGAAAAAACGTTCTGCATTAAAAAAGATGCCGGACAAGGTGAGTATCAGTGCAATCATTCCGGCCGGAAGAAAGATCCGGGCGAGCTGGCGGCCTTCTGGAAAGGAAAGAGATTCTGTGGGTAAATTAGATTCTATATCCGGTTTCATAGCATAGGTATTAAAAGAGAATCACTCTTAAAACGAGTTAAAAAAGGATTCGAACAGGGATCGTAGAACATGGGTTTGAAAAAAACAAATTCAGGGAAGATCGTCAGGATTAATTCCAAGTTGTATCAGCTCCTCTTCTCCGGCATACTGGCTGAGTTGAAGAGCACGTACATA
>JASCXY010000133.1 GCA_030012235.1 Balneolaceae bacterium ANBcel3
ACCCTTCCCCGGCTTGTCCAAATCCGGTACCCGGTGTTACCAGTACTTCGGCTTCATCCAGCAGCCATTCAGCAAATGCATAGGATCCCATCTTCTTAAAGGGTTCCGGGATGGGTGCCCATATAAACATGGCTCCTCTTTCCGGCTCCACTTCCCATCCTGCACGGGAAAGGCCTTCAATTAAAGCATCTCGTCTCAGTTCATATTTTTTTGCAAGCTCTCTCACCTCTGTGTGATCTTTGCGAAGCGAGACAATAGCGGCAACCTGGATAGGAGTAAACATACCATAATCAAAAAAGGCTTTGATTCGGGCAAGCATTTTTATGATTTCCGGATTTCCGAGGCAAAAGCCCACTCTCCATCCAGCCATATTGTATGACTTGCTCATGGTAAAGAACTCAACTGCAATATCTATCGCACCCGGAACCTGCATGACACTCGGTGCCTGATACCCACCATAGGTAATATCTTTGTATGCAAAGTCATGAATCAGGATGACCGAGTTTTTTCGACACCAGTCCACCATTTTCTCAAAAAACGGCAGTTCAACCGTAACTCCGGTCGGATTATGGGGGTAGTTGAGATAGATCAGCTTGGGTTTCTTTTCCAGGGCTTCGATAGATGCGATGAGCTGGTCAGCATCGTTTGTCACCGGCACGTTCAAGACCTCGGCACCTGCAATGACGGCACTCCACATATGCACCGGGAAATATGGTTCAGGAACCACACAAGTATCCCCTGCACCCAACAGCGCCAATGACAAATGGGATAAACCCTCTTTACTTCCGATGGTTGATATAATTTCTGTTTCAGCATCCAGGTTCACACCGTAGATCTGCTCATAATGATGCGCAACGGCTTTAAGTAAATGAGGGATTCCGGTTGCTCTGGAATACCGGTGTGCTTTATCATCTTCAAGCACTTCCCTGATTTTTTCCACCGCGTCTTTGGAAGCGGGCATGTCGGGGTTTCCCATGCCAAAATCAATAATATCCACCCCTTCCGTTCTGCGGCGCTGTTTCTCGGCATTCAACCTGCCGAAAACATACTCCGGCAACATTTTCATTCGTTCCGCGGGTTGAATCACGGGTTTCTGCGAATCTGACATATCGAAATATTAAATAATAGTGTTAACCCAAACCAACGACAGCTGTCATGTGTATGACTAAAAAGGTATCGATCTTTTTGTAAAAACACATGAAAAATTATCGAAGGGCGGCTTCAAGCGCCAAAGATGCATTGCTTTTCTCATCTCTATATTTGATAATCATGGCGCAATTCATCCGTAAGCCCTGATTTTGCGCCCAGGGCAAGTTGTCCGAAACCGGCCTTGATCCCGGTACTACCACGGCTTTTTCAGGAATGGGCTCTCCCCGCTCAAGGACTCGCTCCTGTACACAATCATAGACAGGAACTCCCTTGGACAATACTACGCCGGGCGCGATTACAGCACCTTTCAATATGCAAATACCTTCAACAATGACCGATCCTGCACCAACAAAGACATCGTCTTCAATAATAACCGGTGCCTCATTGACCGGTTCCAGCACTCCGCCAATTTGTACTCCGGCAGAGAGGTGAACCTTTTTTCCGACCTGCGCACAGGAGCCTACCAGAACATGAGAATCAATCATGGTTCCTTCATCGACATACGCACCGACATTCACATAGGAAGGGGGCATAATGATAACACCCGGGGCAATGTATGATGCAGAGCGGACAGAGGTGCCACCCGGAACTACCCGAATTCCACGTTCCGTTGAAAAAGACTGAGGCGGTAGCGTGTCTTTGTCAATAAACCCGTCATACTCTGTAATTTCACCCGCTGAGAAGGCTTCCAGAATGGCTTTTTTTACGTGTGTATTCACCTGCCACACACCATCTTTCTTTTGGGCACTTCTCTGTGTCCCCTTTTCCAGTTCGAGAAGAATGTCTTTCCAGTTACTCATATAAACCTTTATTTGAAAATACTTACGGTTCCGGCAATAAGCGGACGATTGAGTCCTAAGCCAATCGCCCGCTCATGCGCTATGGTGTTCATACCAGCGTAGAAACTACGCTTTTTATGTCCAAAAAGAAAGGTCTGGGGGGATTCTAATAGTTAACCAACCGACGTTTCAATGAACGTTTTTTTTTGGTACCATTCGTTCACCTTGCGGGAAATGTCACACACTTCCTCCAGGCGGGTCATATCGTCTTTATGCAAAGGCAATTTAACCTCCGGTGTACGAATGCGTCCTTCCTTATATAGCACCATTTTTGCCGGAACCGGATTTGACGCAACAAACATTGCTTTACTGGCAATCATCCAAAACTCTTTATCTTCCTCGGATAACGATCCTTCCAGTGCCAGTTCTGTATACAGTCGTGTTTCCCGGGGCCAAACATTACCGGCCACGGAAACCACACCACGAGCCCCATGAGGAGCAAATTGCGGGAGCATCAGGTCGTCACCACTAAACATCATGGCATCTCCGCTGGCTTCGCCATAGGCACAAAAATCATCCACCGAGCCGCTGGCCTCTTTTATCGCCCAGAAATTCCGGTGATCGGACAGCCTTCGGACCACCTCAAGGTTCAGTGGGGTTCCTGTTCTGCCCGGAATATTGTATAACATTACGGGCCGGGTGACGATATCCATCAGGGTCTTAAACCACCGGTACTGCCCTTCCGGGCCCGGCTTTGAATAAAGTGGCGTTACCATTAAATAGGCATCCACCTTTTTGGTTTCAAGGAAATAGAGCCATGAAACCATGTCCGGGAGAAAATGTCCCCCCACACCAACCATGATGGGGACATTCAAATCAAGCGAAAGGGTGAACTCTACGATCAACTTTCGCTCAGAATCACTTAAATTCAGTGATTCACCGGTACTCCCGAGTATCAGCACTCCATTACCGGCTTCTTCCTGTTCACGCAGGAGTCTTTCCATGCTGTCCAGATCCGGAAGCCCGGAATTCGTTAAAGGAGTGACTATTGCAGTCCATACGGGGTTGTTTAAGCTATTATTGCGGATATTCATAAAGAGATGAATTAAGAAGTAGATTCTGTTTCGGGCCGGCCCGGAGTATTCCAGAGCTTTCCGAGGGCAATTTGTTGCACATCATACAGGCCAGGTTTCATCGAATCGAGATCATTGATTACCTGACGTGCCGTCCAAAGTGCACCGGAGGCAAAAATTTGTCTGTTCCGGGCAGAATGGGATACCGTAATTTCTTCATAGGGCGTTGTAAGTGTAAGCGCATGTTCACCCACTACATCACCTGTACGTTCTGAGGTTATTTCAACGGGTTTTTCCAGCCAGTCTTTCCATACAAGAGCCGTTCCGCTGGGAGCATCTTTCTTTTTTGTATGATGGATTTCATGCATGTTGAAAGAGAGATCATCGTACAGGGTCTCGGCTCTTCCCAAAATCCGGATGATTTCCCGCATGAGATTCATACCCAGACTGAAATTGTGTCCGTGTACCCAGACCAGTCCCCGGCCGGAGAGGGTATCAGAAAAAGCCTGCTTTCCTCCGGGCCATTCGAAGCCTGTTGCCCCGGTGATGACGGGAAGGCCGGATTCAAGTAAAATATCAATGGTTGCAAGAAAGGGTTCGCCGGGGAGGAAACAAATAACGGCATCATGACCGGCCAGTTTCTCCACCGTGGGCTTATTGTCGATATCAAACGCCGTAACGCTGACATCCGGCTGCCCTTCAGCCACACGGAGCACTTCGCCACCTGTTTTTCCGCTTCCAACCAATGCTATTTTGATCATAACCTGCACGACTTCTGAATAAACGACCGGGCTCATTCAGCATGATGGAGCCTGACGTTCAATCTTTGAGTGATTTTCATTAAAAATAGTCCGGATAAAATCCTCGGAACCATCTCCGTCAGTCAAAAGAGAGCGATTTCAGCAAGTGCGGCAGAAGTTGAATCGCTTTAAAAGATGTGATTCACTCCTAAAGCACTCCACGTCCGGCTCTTTTGAGACTGCGTGACAGTTCCCGGGATTCAACCCATGGACCCAACATGATAAGATGCCATATTCTCAACATGCTTCGGCAGAACGTCCCCTGGCCACTGGTCTTCGGATTTCTTTTCAGAAACGATGGCTCCTCGCAGTGGTTACCTTACGTCTGCACCTCTTCAGGTTGATGTAAAATTAGCAATATTTGATTTAAACTCAAAAAATCTTTTCCGTCCTTGTCTTATCTCTTATTTTAGGGCGTTGCATTGTACCATCTTATCCGTTCTGTTCCGGAAGGTTATCTAAATGGCTGAATTCTCCTTCGATAAAAAAAAACGTCCGGCGTTGCTGGCTCTTTCCGGCCTTTCATTGGTTCTGTATGTCCTGGTTGCGGCTCTCCTTTTTTACTTCTTCCATGACGACCCGATCAAAAGTCTCCGTGGCGGCTTCTCAAGCCCGACCGTCCAGATCATCGCCGGACTCCTTTCCGGTTGCGGTTTCGCTTTTTTCATATGGCTTGCCATATTCATATCTCCCGTTTCATCCATTCTATCGGACTATTCTATTGTAAGAACTGTCGCTCAATTGAAGCTCACCCGATTTGACCAGATGCAGTTATCCTTTTTTGCCGGATTAGGTGAGGAGGTGTTATTCAGGGCGGC
This sequence comes from Balneolaceae bacterium ANBcel3, assembly GCA_030012235.1. Lineage (GTDB taxonomy): Bacteria > Bacteroidota > Rhodothermia > Balneolales > Natronogracilivirgulaceae > JASCXY01. The sequence continues at coordinate 4,620 of JASCXY010000133.1, forward strand.
CATCCAGCCCCTTCTCGGCATCTGGCTGACCTCTGTTTTGTTTGTTGGTATCCACGGCTACTTCAAATGGACCAGCTGGAAACATCTTGTTTTCGGTTTGATGATGTTCCTGCTCAGTATCGGCCTCGGATTTCTTTACCAATACACTGGACTTATTGCCGCCATTTCTGCACATGTAATCTACGATGTCCTGATCTTCCGCATGGGGGATGCATACTTCAAGGAAATCGAACCATAGCACACCCCGCAAAGTAGTGTCGAGCTGTGCCCGTAAAGACGTATGATTATACGTCTTTACCCATCCGTTGCCCCAATCCCCGGTCCGACTCTCACTACGTCGCATACCGTCATTGCGGGCTTGACTGTCATTGCGGACCCCGATCCGCAATCTCCCTGAATCTAGCACTACACCCCACTCCCCGACTACGCCTCGACCTGTCATTGCGGGCTTGACCCGCAATCTCCCCAAATCAAGCTACACACCCCATTCACCCATCCCCGCACCACCCCACAATGTAGCCCCGAGCTGTGCCTGTAAAGACGTATAATTATACGTCTTTACCCATCCGTTGCCTCTATCTCCGGTCCGACTCTCACTACGTCGCATACCGTCATTGCCGCCCCGACCCGTCATTGCGGACTTGACTGTCATTGCGGACCCCGATCCGCAATCTCCCTGAATCTAGCACTACACCCCACTCCCCGACTACGCCTCGACCTGTCATTGCGGGCTTGACCCGCAATGACCGTGCGAAAAATCATTGTTTGTTTGGTCCACACTTACAGCCCGAATACTTCGACACGACAAATGGAGCTCCACACCCCATCCAACCACTCCCCAATGAATTTTCCCGCTGATTCTTTTTGATAATCGTTTTCAGCCTCTCTATTTTAAAACGTAACTGCTTACCTCAGAATCGGCCAAAAACATGGGAAGACTCCTGATATTAACCGGTATTTTGTTCATTATGACCGGAATCGTTTTGAAAATGTTCCCCGGCCTGGCTCAGTTCCTCGGTCGTTTGCCGGGTGACCTTACATGGGAATCCGGGAATAAAACCGTCCATTTTCCGGTTACGACCATGATCATCATCAGCCTGCTTTTGACCATTCTCTTGAATTACATTCGAAAGTTTCTATAGCCTTCCAATAGAAAAAACCGCCCTTTACGGAATATTAATTTTCACCATAGGGTTCAACGACTATTTCTTAAACTCCGTGGTACTTGATCTCTCTCTGATTTTTAAATAAAGTGCTCGTAAAAGTGAAAGGGAAACACCCTGCTGTTATCCAGCAGAATATTTCCCCCCTTTCTCAAAAGAAAAACAGGATGTATCAGGGCTGAAGCTCCCGAATTTCACCCAAAGCCGATTTCAACTCATCTCCTTCAAAGGTGTGATCGGAAAGCGTACCTGAGAAATAATCCTCATAGGCTTTCATATCCACAAAACCATGTCCACACATATTAAAGAGGATGGTTTTAGGCGTACCTTCTTCTTTGGCTTTTTGAGCTTCTCTGATCACCTGTGCAATTCCGTGCGTTGCTTCAGGAGCGGGAATGATCCCCTCAGAACGAGCAAACGTGATACCGGCCTGGAAGCACTCTAATTGTTGCAGGGCCACCGCTTCAATCAGATCATCCTTAAGCAGCTGGCTGCATAAAACACTGGCTCCATGATACCGCAACCCGCCGGCATGAATGGATGCAGGCCTGAAATTATGCCCCAGTGTATACATGGGCAGAAGCGGTGTATATCCGGCCGTATCTCCAAAATCATACAAAAACTCTCCCTGCGTCAGTTTTGGACAAGACGCCGGTTCAACGGCAACACATCGTGTTTTTGTCCCGTTGGTAATATTCTTGCCGACAAAAGGAAAGGCAATTCCGGCAAAATTTGATCCGCCGCCAAGGGGGGCGATAATGACATCGGGATAATCGCCGGCCATTTCAAGTTGCTTTTCGGCTTCTTGTCCAATGATGGTCTGGTGTAACAGCACATGATTCAGCACAGAGCCCAGGGCATATTTATTGGACGGATCCTGAACAGCCATTTCAATGGCTTCAGAGATCGCAATACCAAGACTTCCGGAAGAACCGGGGTCTTCTTTTAAAATATTTCTTCCGGCCTGCGTCCGGTCGCTTGGTGAGGGAAAAACCGAAGCGCCGAACGTATTCATCATAATTTTCCGGTATGGCTTTTGATCGTAACTGATGCGAACCATATAGACTTCACACTCGATATCAAACTGAGCACAGGCAAATGCAAGGGCGGTTCCCCACTGACCGGCACCGGTTTCGGTACAAATCTTTTTTACGCCTTCCTGTTTGTTGTAGTACGCCTGGGCAACGGCTGTATTCGGCTTATGCGACCCGCTCGGGCTCCCTCCTTCATACTTATAATAAATTTTTACCGGAGCATCCAGGGCTTTTTCCAGGCCGGTAGCTCTGAAAAGCGGAGAAGGCCTCCAGATATTATAAATAT
>JASCXY010000134.1 GCA_030012235.1 Balneolaceae bacterium ANBcel3
GGAGCAAAACCGCTGATGTATACATCTGAAGGTACAGTATCTGGCGGTGCTCCGGCGTAAAAGAATGGAAGTCGGCTTAGTAAGATGGTAATTTGATCATGCACCGGAACCCGGAAGAGGCAATACCGTAAGGGTCCACATAGCGAAGATGGTTAAAAGCATCGTTGCTCCAAAAACCGCCGGCCAGACCACCGTTGCATTTAAGGCAGGAGCGGTACCGGCTCCGCCACGGACCTTCACATAGATTTCAATTCCCAACAGGATGGTCGTTGCTGCTGCAGACATCATACAAAACGGACATATAGCACCAATGACTCCAAGCTGAAGATAGACAAAGCCCATGGATGCAAGAAAGCCAAGTCCGGTGACAGGCAACAGCATGCGCTCTAAAAATTCATTTTTAGTAGATAACCACAATGCTCCCAGTGAAATCATGAAAATGTAATAGACGGCACCGATGGTCGCAAGGGGCACAGGTCCGACATACGCCCATTGACTGGTAATGACCTGCATGGAGCCTGGTAAGTTGGCGTCGGCGGGAATCAGTGGAATGGCCCAAAAATGTACGGCAGTTAAAATGACACTGGCAACCCAGCCAAGCATGGCAACAACGATAAATCCAACGATAAACTTGTTCATATGATCTCCTTTTTTTCGATCGATGATCTGTGATCGGTTATTTTATAATATAGTTATATATATTTCTATATATGATAAGCATAAAACCCTTTCCTGTCAAGTACCCGGGTGAAATATTAGTTGGATTTTGGTATTTGTAAGGCTTACAATGTGATGTGAGCTTTTTGAAAGCCGTAGAAAGTGATATGGCTTCAAAATGTCATTTACCAGATAAGAAAATCACTCTTTTTTCAATGCAATACGAAAAATCTTGTTTTAACGGATAAAATCCAGAAGAACGATGTCTGCATCTTACAATAATTCAAAACACCTGGTGGATCGATCCTGGTCGATGTTCGTATTTTTGCTGATATGCATACTCTCCATGCTTTATCTCAAGCCAGTCTGGCTATTAATGTGGACCGCATTGTATGTTTTTATCTTGCTTATATCTCTCAGTAATAAGCGTAAAGGGATAAGCAGGGAAAGCAATCAAGATCTGAAATGGCTTAAGTCGCAAGATCCGAAGGCACAGATAAGAGTAAAAGATAAAGGCTCACAAGAAGACCTGGGAAGTATGGAAGTACGCCACGTACTTTTTTTAGCCCTGCAGTTTCAAAAAAATGATATGCCGACCGACGCGTTTTATTTTGATGCGATCACCTTTGATTTCTTTAAACAGGAATTTGGAAATCAAGGAGAGTTGATAGATGTAATAGAAGGATGGCTGAAAGGGCGCGATGAAATTGAAGTGGAGTGGGAGAAGAGAAGGGGCTCTTAAACTAATAAAGTGGTCTGTTAATCATCGTATGGATTTAAAACCGGAGAGCATTATCTTTGTTTGTTGAAGGTTTTCAGACGCAGATGTATCCGAACAGTTTTATTCGGAAGAATCTGTGGAGCGTATTCCGACAGGTGAAAGCAGGATCCAGCCATAGAAAGACATCCTGAATATGTTTTCAAAACCTTCATTATATATAACCGGAAGGAGGTACCAAGGCGATGGCCACTGAACATACAGATAACGAAGTATCATCACAGGAAGAACTGGCGGATCTTTTTCGTCACCCACCTGTACATTGGCTTGAATTGAAAATACCTCCCGTACTTATTGCCGCACTTTTTCTGCTGGCCATGTGGGCAATCGATTCCTTTTTTCCGGTATTTGCGGTGCAGATTCCATTTCAGATACCTCTAACCCTGCTTTTGATGGCTGCAGCCGGTGTCCTCGGTATCTATAGCATAGTGCTGTTTGTTCGAATGAAAACAACCCTGCTTCCCACAGAATCCGGCCGGCCTGAAACGTTGGTTACAGAGGGACCTTTTCGTCATACCCGCAATCCGATGTATGTAAGCCTCTCCCTGCTACTGATTGCCTGGGCTATATTTCTTTCGGATCTGCTCTGTCTGATGCTGATCCCGGCTTTTGTCGCATATATGACCCGCTTTCAGATCATTCCGGAAGAGCGAATGCTGGTGGAGGCTTTTGGAGAAGCATTTGTGGAGTATGCAGAGCGGACACCGCGATGGTTATGATTCGTTTTCTGATGGCCGGAACAAGGAAGATGTGAGGGTGGTATGCGTTATTTGGTGCTTGTAACATGTATTTGGGCCTTTTCTTTCAGTTTAATTGATGAATATCTGGCGGGTCAGGTGGACAGCTACTTCGCGGTATTATCCCGTGTCATTATTGCGGGCCTGGTGATGCTTCCCTTTACCCGGATTAGCGGGGTTTCAAAAGAGCTTATTCGGGGGATGTTGTATGTGGGTGCACTTCAATTCGGGATTACCTATCTCTGCCTTTATCAGTCCTTTCGATTTCTTTCGGCTCCAGAGGTTCTGCTCTTCACGATACTTACACCCATATTCGTCACGTTATTCGACGATGCGCTGAATCGAAGATTCAACTCCCGTGCAGCTATAGCGGCCATGCTTGCGGTCATCGGTGCCGGAGTCATCCGGTACGACGGAATAACCGGAGGCTATATGCTGGGTTTTGTCCTCATGCAGATCGCCAATGCGTCCTTTGCCGCGGGTCAGGTGGGATATAAAAATCTGGTAGCGTGGTATCCGACAGAGGTTCCCCCGTTTCGTTTTTTCGGATACTTCTACGCAGGTGCCATTGCCGTCATCTTGCCCGGATATCTTTTATTTGGAGACCTGTCCGCCTGGCCATCCACCCAAACGCACTGGCTGGTGCTCTTGTGGCTGGGACTGGGTGCTTCTGCGGCGGGGACGTTTCTTTGGAATCACGGAGCAACCAAAGTGGATGCCGGAACCCTTGCTGTAATGAACAATGCGGTCATTCCCGTCGGACTGTTGGTAAATATTCTGATCTGGAACCGGGATGCGGATCTGATACGCCTTGGCCTGGGGGCCTTGATCATTGGCCTGGCTCTGATGGTCAATCGTCAGGGGCAGAAAAACCGTTAAGAATAGGCAAAAAGTGCGCGTACGCATTCCGGGCAAAGGAGCATCAGATAAAAAGTATTCATCTCAAAGAGAAAAACAGGCCGGGAGAGGAGGCGCTAATACATAAATAGTGTGGCACTTGTCCATTTAAAGAGCACATTATGTCGCTGAAAGAGACATAAAGAGAGGCCAAAATCAGGAAAATATATTTGCAACTTAGTTTCGGCAAGTATATATTTACCCCGAATTGTTATTTAGTCTACGTCTAAATAAAGACATTTGTTACCCCGCTTTCTCATAAATTATTAGTGCCTGGTCGGGAGAAAATGCTCTGATAAAAGTGCGTTTTATGCATAGAAACGCAGAAAGTATTTAACTCTTAGTGGAAAAATCGTATGGAAAAAGTGAAATCATTTTGTACACGATGGTGCCTTGCCGTCCTGATTTTATTGGTTGTATTTTCATGCAGCGACAATAACCAGGATGGGTTGTATCCAGAGCCGGCCGGGTTTTCTCTGATGATTGACGGACTCGAATTTGTCCGTTATGAAAATGGGAGCTATACCTACAATCCGGCGGGGTTAACTCCTGATTTTGTTTCAGGGGAGAGGGTTATGCTCAGTATGACTCATGAAGGTGGCAATATCTATGCTCCCAGATATTATACCAATGATATATTAATCCGGTTTTATGATGCTAAGGGCGATGCCATACCCTTTCCGGAAGAACGATTAAGCGATGATTACGAAGATATAAACCCGGAAGGGGAGTACAGGCTGGAATGGGATTGGCTGGATCCGGTAGCAAACCGCCCTGCAAATATTGAAAATCACAGCGATATGGGATCCTGGCTTTTCCATTTCAGAGCAGATAAACCGGGAGAAACCGGAATCATTTTTAAGCTTTATAGATGTGAAGGTGAACGGGGTCTTGTAAAAAAAGGAGATCGAACCGATCCAAATCATCCGGAAACCGTTGCACGGGAGTGCAGCGTAGATGAAGAGAAGGTGTTTGAGGCCAGTACCCCCTTACGGTTATTGGTGGATAATTATGAGGGAATCAGAGAAGATGGACGGTATCCTTATGAGCGCCATTTCCGGATTCGATAAGCAAAAATATTATTTTAAAAGAACAGGTAAAAAGTATGTACACCGCGCTTAACAGAGGTTGTAATTCCAGAAAGCCGCTTTTGTTGGCTGTTTTGATGTTGTCATTTGTGTTGCAGGGCTGTGAAAACAATCCGGTAGGTTCGGAAGGATGGGATCATGTGCCAGCCGTTGGTTATGAATTAGAAATGGATGGGAAGGTATTGGTATCTTACTTCATGCGTGAGTTTACGTTTGACCCATCCGGAGAACTCGGGGATTATGTTTTGCTTGACGATGAGATCTATTCAGGATCGTTTTTCGTGGGCGGCTTGGTGCGGTTTCAGGAACATCATCTGGATCCTGAATCCGGAAAGACGCCGAAGCTTACCATCTTCTTTCTGGATGAACACCGGCAGAGGCTCGACATTCCGGAGTACTATAAAAATGGAGCCCGCAATCCGGATGCAGAATGGAAGCTTGAATTTCAAAGTTTCCATCCAAGGTGCCGGGAGCAACAGTTCAAGCCGGAAGAACGTCCTTTCGATGTTCTTTACGATGCAACCCATGAAACCTGGAACTTCCGTTTGCAAAAGCGTTCTCAGGGAGAAGCAGGAATACGGATAAATTTATTTCATCTGGATCATTATGATATGACCTCTATTCCTTTGCCTGTGAAACTGAATTAGAGTGGTTTTCATCCAAATGTCCGGTTCTGAATAGTTTCATCTTAAACCGTGATGAAAACATAAAAGTGAATTAAGAATATGCATACGTTTTACCTTTTCTTTAAAACACGTTATAAAAAAAAGCGTTATATACGATGGTTCGCTTTCTGCAGAAAAAGAGTCGCATATTTGATCAAGTAAATTATAAAGTTTTAGATTCAATCTATGTTTTACCTTAACTATAAAGTCATCTATACGATACTCTTTCTGCTGTTAACAGCTGTTTTTTCCATTTATGCAGATGAAAGAAAGGAGAACCTGACAGAATCATGGCCGATGCATCGGGCAGAGGAGGAGCGACGTACGCATTTTGGGCAAGAACCGGAAACAGCCGGTGAAGCCACAGCCTCTGCAACAGGAGTCATTCGGGGTACGGTCTACGACTCAGAAACCAACGAGCCTGTGTTGTTTGCATCTGTTTACATTAGGGATCTCGATCGCGGAACGGTTACTCATGAGGAAGGAGATTTTATTCTGAGAAACCTCCCTGAAGGAGATCATACACTGCGAATTCAGCATGTGGGTTATGAGACGGTTTTAAAACAGGTATCGGTAAAGAAAGATGAAGTCACGGAGATCCGTGTCGGAATTCGTACGTCCATTTTCAGATCGGTAGAGCTTCGTGTATATGCCGACTACATCCAGGAGGATGAGATTACAACGCATGTGGAACGTGTTTTAAGCGGCCGGCAGCTTCGCCAGCAGCTGGGTCGTACCATCGCCGAAACGCTGGAAGATGAACCGGGGATGGCGCAGCGAACCATGGGCCCTGCACCGGCACGTCCGGTGTTACGCGGACTTGGCGGCGAACGGCTGTTAATTCTGGAAGATGGCGGTCGAACCGGGGATCTTTCGGCCACGGCTTCGGATCATGCACTAACCATTGATCCGATGACCGCAGAACATATTGAGTTAATCCGGGGCCCTTCGGCACTTGTACACGGCTCCAATACGATGGGAGGGGTGATAAATGTGATCCGGGGCCAAATTCCCCATGACCTTCCAGAGCACATTCACTGGAGCGGTACCATCCAGGGGGAAACCGTGAATAATGGATTATCCGGAGGCTTTCGCGGGTATGGACCTATGAGTGACCGCCTGCCACTGGGCGACAAAATGGCTTTCCGGTTTGATGTAACCGGCCGAAAAACATCGGATATGAATACACCTGTCGGATATCAGGAAAATACCGGAATAACCAATCTCAATGCATCGGCCGGATTGAGCTACATCGACCGCTGGGGCATGATTGGGTTTTCAGGAAACATCATGGACATGAAGTACGGTGTTCCGGGTGGCGAGGGACTTGCCGAAGCGCATCCGAACGGCGTGGATCTTGAAATGTTCCGGCGTTACGTCGAAGGGCGATTCCGCCGCAGTTTTTCGGATCGATGGATTCGTCGCCTGGATATCACCTGGAACTACTCGTATTACTTTCATAAAGAGTTGGAAAAGCCGGATGACTCGTCCATTCCGCAACCCATCGGGGCTGAATTTGGAGTGCTGACACACAACAGTAAAATACATCTTCATCATAACCGGCTTGGCGTTTTTGATAAAGGCCTTTTTGGAATCTGGCTTGAACACAGGGATTATGCTTCCGGTGGCCTGACGTTCACTCCGGAAACTGTTGAATATTCGGTGGCCGGATATGTTTTTCAGGAAAGGGATTTCGGTCGGATGAATTTGCAGGCATCGCTTCGCTTTGATTATCGCCATCTTTCTCCGGAGGAAAAAACATCTATCTTTTTACCTCATGATATTACATCCCGGGATTTTTCGGGCTTTTCCGGCTCTGTAATGGGAACCTGGAGTCTTCGCCCCGGTATGGAAATAGGTACAACGGCGACCAGAACCCACCGTTCACCTATCATTGAGGAACTTTATTCCGAGGGACCTCATCTTGCCAACTTCGCCTACGAAATAGGAAATCCTGCGTTGTCCCGTGAACACGGATGGGGGAACGAGATTTTCTTCAGGGTCAGCCGTGAGCATTATCAGCTCAATGCGGCGCTGTTCCGAAATCAGATGAATAACTACATTTTTCCGCAGGATACAGGCACGCCGTCAATCCGAAGAGACGACTTGAATACGTTCCAGTTTACAGAAAATAAAGTTCTGATGGCTGGAGCAGAATTGAGCTATCAGGTTAAAGTGCATCGAAAAATGCTGACGGGAGGTACCGTGAGTTATGTACGGGGTGATTTTATTGATGACGATGCGTCTT
>JASCXY010000135.1 GCA_030012235.1 Balneolaceae bacterium ANBcel3
AAAAAGTGTGCGGTAAAATTAACACGGGGCTTCTCATTTTGTTAGCCGTACATAAAGAAGATACCCGGGAACAGGCAGAATGGGTCGTAGATAAATGCAGAAGGCTTCGAATATTTCCGGATGAAGAAGGAAAGATGAATAAAAGCGTAGAGGATGTGGGAGGAAGGGTATTATTGATTTCTCAATTTACGCTCTATGGCGAAGTAAAAAAGGGCACACGTCCAAGTTTTATAGCTTCGGCAGATCCTGAAAAAGCAGAAGAGTTGTATAACTATTGTGTTCGTTTGTTTGAGAATAAAATGCCCGGTAGCATAGAAACCGGAATTTTTGCTGCTAAAATGGATGTTGCTCTTGTAAATGACGGCCCGGTAACCCTTATTGTGGAGCGCTGATGGGACTTATTTTTGTTTTTGTGGATGGTGTTGGCTTGGGCAATGTTGATGACAATAATCCTTTTGTGTTAAGCACATATTCTTCTTTTACAGAACTATCCGGAGGACACTCCTTTACCAAAGAAGCTCCATCATACATAACTGAAAAGTCGTTCTTTACACCTATTGATGCTTGTTTACAGGTAGAAGGCCTGCCACAAAGCGGAACGGGCCAATCCACACTTTTTTCCGGAATCAATACCTCCAAAAAACTCGGACGACATTTTGGTCCTTACCCCCACTCTTCGATCCGATCATTTCTGAAAGAGGATAGCCTGTTTTATAAATTAAAAAAGCAAAGAAAGACACCTTGTTTTATAAATGCATTTCCAGAGGTTTTTTTTACATTCTCCGAAAAGAGAAACCGTTGGTCATGTACAACATTGATGGCAAAGAGTTCGGGAATAAAGCTTAATTCTATCGAAGAGGTTTTGAAGGGACGAGCCATTACGGCTGAGTTAACCCAGGAAGTGTGGAAAAATAAGCTTTATAAGCAAGTACCCGTCATAACAGAAGCAGACGCAGCTGGACGTGTTTTGAAGGCAGCGGAGCAATTCGACCTGGTTCTAATGGAGTATTACCTGACGGATAAAGCAGGACACGACAGAAACCCGGACTTTGTCAGCTCAGTATTAACTCAATTTGATCTTTTTCTTAAAGTGTTGCTGGATGGCGCGAAGCAGAACGGGCATTCGCTGTTGTTAACCAGTGATCATGGAAATGTGGAGGACATTTCTGTGAAAACACATACCCTGAATAAGGTTCCTTTTTATTTTTATGGGTGGCACCATGAAGTTTTCAGGAACATCCAATCCATTCAGGAAGTTACCCCATTGTGTTTGGAATGGATAAAACAAGAAAGCCAAAAGGTATTCTATCCGCAAGAGATGAAACAGGAAATCCGCACACACTATCCTGGTTAGATGGTGGAGTTATAATAAGACAATAGTATATCTATATGTCTCCTTGTGATTCCGGGGAAGCACAAGAGTTTATTTCTTAGGCAAAGCCGAAAGTATCCGATCAAAAATATCATCAATAGAGCCCGTGCCATCGATGGAACGGAACATACCGGCGGTCATGTAGTAATCCATGACTGGTGCCGTTTCTTTTTTATACACCTTTAGCCGGACTTTAATTTTATCTTCGGTGTCATCGCTTCTGCCTTCTCCCCTGCTAATAATCCGATCTATAAGCTCCTGGTCGGGAACACGGAGAGAAAGAAACGCGTCTACAGACTCTTTTCGCCTTTCCAGTAAATCATCGAAAGCGACCGCTTGTTCAACGGTTCTTGGAAAGCCATCAAGGACATAACCGTTATTGAATTCTTCATATTGGATGGTCTCCTCTACAAGATCAACAACAGTTTGATCAGGAACCAATTGGCCGGCATCCAGAATGGAGGAGACGATTATTCCTAACTCTGATTTTTCATCTATGGCTTTTCTGAGCATATCTCCGGTGGATAAATGTTTAATACCGAAGTGCCGGGAAATTTTTTTTGCCTGGGTTCCTTTTCCAGAACCAGGAGGCCCAAATATTATGATACGCATGGAGTAAATAACTATCGGTTGTGCGATGCAGTGTTTTTAGAATATATAAGATAGTCATGAATGAACAAAAAAAAGAGCATTTGTCCGATACGCAACTTATTTTAACGCTATGCGTAATAATTATTGACACACGGCGTTATTCTATAAAAACCTTAAATAGACGGGCTAATATGAGCGAAAGAATTATCAGGAGGTATGCAAACAGAAAAATGTACGACGTGGAAAAAAGCACGTATGTTTCAATGTCAGACATAGCCGAGATGATCTGTAATGGAGATACGGTAAAAATTACAGACAAAGAAGGCAAAGAGGATTACACCGCAAGGATATTACAGCAGATCATCCTGGAACAAAACAAATCAACAGATCAAAGCACGGTCTCTCAGTTACATGAGTGGATACGAATGGGTGGTTCCTTGATAGATCGTCAACTATCCGGAATATCACAAGGAATGGAAAAATGGTTCAAAGAGCGGTCGTCCCGTTTTTTTAAAGGATCGGGCAAAGAGGAGTTTGAATCCCTGAAAGAAAAGGTTTTACTGCTTGAATCCAGAATAAAAAGCATTGAAGAAAAGAAGAAAAAGTAACCTGATTTAAAACTCAGTTCCAATAATAAAAAAAGCAGAGGAATTCATTATGAGTAAAAAAGAAGAAAAGAAAACCGATGAAACCAGCAAAAAAAGCCGCGAAATTTGGCTTGCCGGCCTTGGGGCACTTTCTGCCCTGGAAGAAGGAAGCAGCAAGATGTTTAAATCTCTTGTAGAAAAGGGTACGGAGTACGAAAAAAAACGCAAGGATCAGGCGGAAGAGGTTTGGGATGAAGTGAATAAAAAGTATAAGAAAGTTGAAAAAACGGTAAGTGATAACCTTGATAAAGCAGAAGATGGAATTGAAAGCAGTATTGGTTCTATTGCATCAAGCCTTGGCATTCCAACCAAAAAAGAAGTGGATGAATTATCCAAAAAAATAGATGCTCTTATTGAACGGGTAGATGCCCTTGGAGAAGAAAAATCTCCAAAAGGTAAGCCTGCTTCACAGAAGGGCGGGAAAAACTAAGTGTCTTTTTCTTCTTTTGCCAAGGACCAGACATAAGAGCCTTCTTTCTTTATTTGCTCATGTTTATCAAGTCCGTAGTTTCCATAGGGGGGCTTTCTGAAAGCCCTTGCCAGTGAAAGAAAAATCCAGCCGAAGGGAAGATAGTAGCCGATCAGATCCCAGTCTCTTTTTAAGCGGCTGGTTTTCTTTCTTTTGTCCTTTTTGTCAAAGTAATCCCGATAGTGACGGGTGTAAAGTACCGGCCATCCAAAGGGAGTTGTGAGAAGTCGTTTACCTGTTCTGATTTTAAACGCGGAAAGCAGAGACTTCCAGTTATAAGGACGGTTACCATGTGTTTTAACGAGCCCGTCCAATTCTTTTTGCATACTTTCACGAATAACTTCGGCAGCTTCAGTAGCCTCGTTTTTTGTCGGGTTATCTGGAGTCGTGTGTGTACTTTTTTTTGTTAGAAGTTCCCGGATGGATACAGGCTTTCCGATAAAAAACTTCATATTACACGGAAAGGCGAAGTAAAAGAAGAAAGGAAACAAAATGGCTAGCAGGATAAGAGGAATCGGGATAAAAGGAATTCCCAACCAGCGGCTGCTGAGATTATTCAGCCATTTGAAAGTTAAATTTGCCGGGTTTATCCACTCTGCGTTTACTCCGTAAACGGGTACAACCGGAATATTGTGTCGACTGGCAAGCTTAATAAAGCTGGGTTGAAAAGGTTGAAGCTTGTATTTTCGGTTAAATCCTTTCCCTATACCGGGAATACCTTCCGGATAGTAGATGACACGCCCCCCTTTTTCGAGAACCCGGACAAAATTGATATAGGTTTGGTCTATGGCTCCAAAAAGTCGCCACCAGTTATCCAGCCCGAAAGGCCTCATCCACCACGTAACAGCCAGTTTAGGAGAGTATAAAGGCCGTATTTTATCTTTCGTCGAAAAATCAAAATGCTTCCAAAGTAACTGATCCAGTGCGAATGAGTCGTGTGGAAAAGCATTGCCGCTGTGGTTGGATGCCAAAATTACCGGACCGGATTTGGGAATATTATCACAACCATGAACTTCTGCCCTGAAATAAGATTCAAGGATCGGTGAAGATACCTCCTTGTAAAAACTATTCAAATAGTCAATGTCTATGGGATCCCGGCCAGAAGAAAAATGAGTATAACGATAAAGCGACAGCATTTCCTACTTATTAAACATAGCTATGAGAATGGCAACGATAAATAGTATTACCCACAATGGCCAGGGTCCGCCCTGAACAAAAGCAAAGGTTCCGGCTATAACACACGCGCCACTCAATATACTACCCTTAAGTCCTAATATAGGGTTTTGGGCAGGAGACCTGTCGTTTACATACTCTTCAAAATACGACAAGGCATCGGCGGTAATTCTTGGAAGGCGCATCAGGGCATCAGCAAGTTCCGGTGTGCCTCTGAAAAGCTCATTTGCAACAGAAACCGGATGAAACTGATTCTTGAAAATTTTAACAACATGCCTGCGGGTGACCTGGGGAATATCAATTTTGGGATCCAGAATCTTGCCTACACCTTCATAGGTAACCAGCGCTTTGGTCATGAGAGTCATTTCAACCGGAAAAAAGAGACGGTGTCGGGCACCAATAGATAACGAAGTGATAATCATTTCGCCGATACTAAAATCCCCATACGAAGAATGCTGATAAAATCGTCTTAAAAGGTCTGCCACTGAACGCTTAAATCCCTCGGGATTACCGTTTTTTCCAATGCGGGCCATTGCAGTAAGATTTCTGGTAGCCCCCTCAATGTCACCGGCGACCAGTGCATGAAAATAATACAGCATACGCCTCCGGGTTTTTTCCTGAAACCTTCCAACCATTCCCAGATCAATAAAACCAACTTTGTCATTTTCAAGTATCAAGAGGTTCCCGGGATGAAGGTCTGCATGAAAAAAGCCATCTTTATAGAGCATGCGCACGATGGCTTCAGCTCCATAATCAATAATATTATTTTTCCGATCGACAGGAAGCTCCTTTACCTGGTCTGCATCCGGTTTAATTCCATCAAGAAATTCCATACAAAGCACATTTTCTGTACTGTACTCACGGTATATTTCCGGAAAATAAATATGTGATACATCATGAAAGTTGGCTTTAAAAATTTCAGCATTATCTGCTTCATTTTTTAAGTCTACTTCGCGTAACGTATAGGTACAAAACTCCTGGATTAATCTTTTTGGCTGATACTGCGGAATGGTGAGATTCAGAAAATGTCCCAGCCAACGCAGCAAAATAATATCGGTTTCAACTGTGTCGCGAATACCGGGCTTGATCACTTTTAGCACGACATCCTTGCCATCTTTGGTTGTAGCCCGGTGAGTTTGGGCGATGGATGCTGATCCGAGGGGTTTTTCATCGATCTTAATAAAAAAATCAGTGACTTTGCCTCGTAAATTCCCTTCAATGATGAGCTTGATATTTTCAAATGGTACTTCTGGAAGCGTATATAAAAGGTTTTTCAGCTCATTGGTTACTACTTTTGGAAGGATATCCTCCCTTAAGGAAAGAATTTGTCCCAGCTTGATATACGTAGGCCCCAGAAGCTCAAGCCTTCGGCGAAGCTGAACGGGAAAAGGCAGGCGGCGAAGGTCACGTTTTAAGAAAGGCCGGACCAAAAAGGCGGTAAACCTGGATGGAAATGATCGAAACCCTTTTTTTCGTTCTTTGGACAAGGAGGCCACATAAGAGACAATCCCACCCATAAACAAGCCGGTGACATGACGATGAATCTGAAAAAAACGACGTAAGGCTCCCTTATATGGGGCTAATGGATCAAAGTTATGCTTTCTTCCCCCGCCAGCACTCATTTCCTTTGGGGCTTCTGATTCGTCCACCGTCTGTAAGTTTTTTTTGAATGTCTCCATCGCAAAGATGATCCGAAATAACCCGAATTAATTGGCCTTCATGTTAGAATAATATAATGAGTTCGTGTTCAGAAGTTCTGTAAGTTAACAGAATAATCCTTCCTTTACTCTGTTATTTTTATATAGTGAATGGATTACCTTCACCGGAAGGAGATCATCATCTGCAGTGAAAAAAAACCATTTGTCTACTATTTGAATTTCTAATAAAACTATGACTCGATTTAAAAACTTTATTCGTACCTCTGTGTTCGGAGGTGTAGTGGTTCTTCTGCCTGCGGTCGTTTTATTTCTGGTATTCCGATGGCTCTACAGGTCATTAACAAATATGTTTGGTCCGGTAAGTGCCCTGATCGTTGAGAAAACTTCCCTGCAGCCGATGCTGACCGATATGTTGGTTTTGTTTATGCTCCTGCTTGTATGTTTCATGATAGGAATGTTTGTCAAAACCCAGATGGGAAACTTGATTGTCAGAGGGTTTGAGAATGCAACCTTAAGACATGCCCCGGGCTATACTATCATAAAAGAGACCGTCATGCTCTTTTTTGGTAGAAACAAGACTCCATTTTCTTCTGTGGCACTTGTTAAACCTTTTTCGAGTGATACTATGATGACCGCATTCATTACCGATGAACATCCGGATGGCAGTTTTACGGTTTTTATTCCAACCGCACCAAACCCTACCTCAGGAAATATTTATCATATGCCTACGGAACGGGTGTTTATTATTGACGTTCCGGTAGAAGAAGCCCTTCGTACGATATTGAGTTGTGGTATTGGTTCTACAAATATGATTCAAAAAGCAGCAGAAGTCCGAAACCAAAATGAGTTGAAAAAGGTTACGTATAATAAAGCGATGGATGGTCCGGACCAGGCCGATAAATAAAAAGCATTGTTTTGAATAATGGGCCTTCTGGTTGTTGTTTGACCTGCCGGCAATGAAGTATTTATAGTGTTATGTTCTAATTTGTATCGATTACCCTTGACTTAGGTGTGTGGCTTTTACATACTTAAGAAAGTACAAGAACAAAACGTGTTATAAGCGATTCAATATCTGCCTATTATGTCCAAATCCAACACATATTCACTTTGGATTAAACCGGAACAGGAAGTCTATGATGTGCTAAA
>JASCXY010000136.1 GCA_030012235.1 Balneolaceae bacterium ANBcel3
CTTTTCTGGAAGGATATCATGCCGAAGTCACAGGAGGCATGGGAAGACTCCCGAGTCCGGGTGTCGGCTGGTACCGAAGGACCCTGGATATTCCCGAATCGGATGAAGGACGATCTGTTTTTCTGGAAGTGGATGGCGCCATGTCGTATGCCATGGTTTGGCTGAACGGCCACCTTGTCGGAGGATGGCCTTTTGGATATTCATCCTGGCAGCTGGATCTTACCCCCTATGTTCATCCGGGTGGCGAAAATCAACTGGCTATTCGCCTGGATAATCCGCCCACGTCTTCAAGATGGTATCCCGGCGGGGGTATCTACCGGAATGTATGGCTGACCAAAACCGAGCCGGTTCGTGTTGCGCAATGGGGGACCATTGTCCGGACTCGGGAAGTATCGTCAACTTCTGCGCTTATCGAGCTGGATGTTTCTGTAGAGAATGCATCGAAAACGGACCAAACCACCGATATCCGAACCGAAATTTTTGAATGGGATGAACAGAATGGACGATCAAAAATTCCGGTTGCTGCATTTGAGCCTGTTCAGACTATGATACCCGCCGGAAAACAAGTGACCTCTACTTCTATACTTGAGTTGCAAAACCCAAAACTTTGGGGTCCGCCTCCCACCCAGGAGCCCCATTTATACGTAGCCGTAACTACACTCTATCAGGAAGGAAAGGTATCCGACCGTTATGAAACCCGTTTTGGAATCCGAAGCCTTGAATTTGACAGTGTGGAAGGAGTTATCGTGAACGGGGAACCGATTTACATAAAAGGAGTGAACCAACACCACGACCTCGGTGCCCTTGGAGCAGCTTTTAATACACGTGCCGCCGAACGTCAGCTTGAAATACTTCGTGAAATTGGAGTAAATGCCATCCGAATGGCACATAACCCACCGGCTCCTGAACTTCTCGAGCTTACCGACCGCATGGGATTTTTGGTTGTCAACGAGAGTTTTGATGTTTGGGAGCGACGAAAAACACCGCTGGATTTTCATCTGATTTTTCCGGATTGGCACGAACAGGATACACGTGCCATGGTTCGAAGAGACCGCAATAGTCCATCGGTTATCTTATGGAGTACCGGAAATGAGGTTGGAGAACAATACACCGGAACAGAGGGGGCCGATGTGGCAAGAAGGCTTAAACGTATTGTCAAAGAAGAAGACCCCACCCGGCTGGTCACCGCATCCATAAACTATGCCAAACCACCCATGGAATTTCCTGATCCAATGGAAGTGATCATGTTGAATTACCAGGGAGAAGGCATCCGCTATGCCCCCGAATATGAGCACCTGACGGGGATTAAAACAGAGCCCTTGTATCCTCTTTTTCATGAAACATATCCGGACCGGGTAATTCTCAGCAGTGAAAATGCGGCAACAGTGAGTATGCGCGGAATCTATTTGTTTCCTGTATCCGGGGCGGAAAGTGCTCCTGTTGATGACATTGGTGGAGATCCGGAAACCGGACATGTGAGTGCCTACGAACTGTATACCGCTCAATTTGGATCTTCGCCGGATCGTGTTTTCAGAACCATCGACCAGCACCCGTATGTTGCGGGTGGATTTGTCTGGAGCGGATTCGACTATATTGGTGAGCCCACACCCTATTACACGTTCAGAAGCTCCTATTTCGGGATCATCGATCTGGCCGGGTTTAAAAAAGACCGCGCCTGGCTGTACAAATCACGCTGGCGTCCAGAGGTCCCAATGATCCACATTCTTCCCCACTGGAACTGGCCTGACCGGATTGGAGAAGTAACGCCTGTGCACGTGTTTACTTCCGGCGATGAGGCGGAGTTATTCCTTAATGGGGTGTCCATGGGCCGCAAAAAGAAAGGCCCTTATGAATACCGGCTTCGCTGGGATGATGTTATCTATGAACCGGGGACGCTTGAAGTAATTGCCTACAAAGGGGGTGAGCCATGGGCTGAAGGAACCGTAGAGACCACCGGAAAACCGGCTCAACTTACTGCCGAAGCGGATCGGGAGGAAATCCGGGCCGATGGATATGACCTTTCGTTTATCACCATTCGTGTCAAAGACGATCAGGGTCGATGTATTCGCAATGCAGACAATTTAATTCGTTTTTCTGTCGAAGGCCCGGGGGAAATTGTTGCTACCGACAATGGAGATCCAACGGATATGACGCCCTTCCCTTCGCTTGAGCGTAGAGCCCTCAGCGGAATGGCACTTGCGATTGTTCGCGGCGATAGCAGAAATTCGGGCAAAATTACAGTCACGGCCGAGTCCGTGGGACTGGAACCTGCTGTCATTACCATTGAGACGGAGTAATCTCTTTTTCAAAACGACAAAGGCTGCATGAGGTAGCCTTTGTCGTTTATATGGGTTAGATCACACATTTCTGTCGGATATCAGAACAGGTTTTTGTAGATTTGCATCGTTTACTGATCACCGATCCACAACCCGTATATGACTTTCCTTTCCGCGGAGCACATTAGCAAAAGTTTTGGCCTGAAGCCGTTATTTGAAAACATCACCTTTGGGATCTCTAAAGGGGATAAGGCGGCATTGGTTGCACCAAATGGGACAGGAAAATCGACCCTTCTTAATGTTCTTGCAGGCCTGATTCCTCCGGATAGTGGAATGGTTACGGTTCAAAACGGTATCCGGATAGGTATATTGGAGCAAGAACCCAAACTGGACGACCATTTAAGCATCAGAGAGTGTATTACCCGCGGACAATCTGATACGGTTACTGCCATACAACGCTATCATAAAGCAGTTGAGGCACAGGCCGCTGAGTACAACGAACAAACACAGAAAGAATTTGAAGCTGCTCTTGCGGCCATGGATGCATGTAATGCCTGGGATTACGAGCAACGCATGCAGCAAATCCTTGGAAAACTCAATATTCATAATCTGGATCAGCCGGTAGCGTCGCTCTCCGGTGGAGAAAAAAAACGTACCGCACTCGCCTTTACACTTCTGGAGAACCCGGATATACTGCTGTTGGACGAGCCTACCAACCACTTGGATCTCGACATGATCGAGTGGCTCGAAAAATACCTTGAAAAAAGTACCATCACGCTGCTCATGGTCACTCACGACCGCTATTTTCTGGATTGTATTTGCAGCCGGATTCTTGAGATCGACAATGGAAAGCTCTATCACCATGCCGGCAACTACTCCTACTACCTTCAGAAAAAGGCCGAGCGTCAGGAAATAGAACAAGTGGAACTTGGGAAAGCCGGGCAGCTACTAAAAAAAGAACTGGAATGGATGAGACGTTCACCCAAAGCAAGAACGACCAAATCCAGGTCCCGGATAGATGCGTTTTACGAAACCGCGGAAAAAGCGCGTCCCCGTGATTCCGGTCCCGAGCTAAAGCTCGAGATGAATATGCAACGGATGGGAAACAAAATACTTGAACTAAATAGTTTATCCAAAAGATTTGACAATACGGTTATACTGGATTCGTTTTCTTATTCTTTCAGTAAGGGAGAGCGCATTGGGATTATTGGTAAAAATGGAAGCGGTAAAAGTACGTTTTTAAAACTGTTGACCGAGGAAATTCCAGCCGATTCCGGATCCATAGACAAAGGCCAGACTATTGTTTACGGGCATTACAGGCAACAAGGGCTGGACCTCGATGATTCGATGAGAGTTATAGATGTCATTAAAGAAGTTGCCGAAGTGGTCACCCTGACAAACGGCAAACAAGTATCCGCTTCTCGCTTTCTGGAACATTTCATGTTCCCATCCTCCATGCAATACACTCCCGTTGGCAAATTAAGTGGCGGTGAACGAAGGCGGCTTGGACTCATGATGGTACTCATTCAAAGTCCGAACTTTCTGATTTTAGATGAGCCTACCAACGATCTTGATTTAGAAACCCTCCAACGCCTGGAGGAATTTTTGATGGAGTTTGGAGGCTGCCTGATGGTTGTTTCCCATGACCGGGTATTCATGGACAAACTGGTACAACACTACTTCATTTTTGAGGGAGATGGTGTGATTCGGGATTTCAATGGCACCTATCTCGAATACCGGGCTATGACAGAACAACAGAATGCTATGGAAGCAGAAAAAAAAGCGGCCGCAGCAAAAACACAAAAACCTTCTGAAAATTCGACCCGAAAGGTACCCTCTGACAAAAAGATCACCTATGCAGAAAGAAAAGAGTTCAACCGCATAGAAAAAGAGCTGGAAGAGCTTGAAAGGGAAAAAGTAATATTAGAAAAAGAGCTCAGTTCGGGAGCGCTGTCTCACGAAGAACTTTTGGAAAAGTCAGAACAGTACGGTGCACTGGATAAAGTCATAGACGAGAAAAGTGCACGATGGCTTGAACTTGGTGAACGCATGGAATAGAAACAGATACCCGAAGAAGCCTTTCTCCGGGCATCTGTTTGAATGATCTATTCTGCCTTCTGATAAGCTTCGATATTTCTTCGGAAAAGCGACTTCTTTTGGGGCATTTCTTTATAGTATTCATCATTGATAGGGTAGTCATGATCCGCCGAAACGGACGCCAATACGACTAAATCCTGATGTATATTATAATTCAATGCACTTATATCAAGTGCCACATATCCCCATTCTGAATTGGTAAAACCAGAATACAACCTGCGGTCAAAGGTATAGGATCTCGCAGAACCTGGAAGTGTAAAAAATTCATCCACATAATTATCATAATCATCCAGTTCTATTCCAACAATATTCATCATGGGGTCCTGCGACATCGTCCAGCTGACCGTATTATTTGACGTTAAATCAAACGTTTCCGGAAACTGTGCCTCCATGTTTCCGGGAAGCCGCACCGTTCCGGCATATTGCCGGTCGCCCGCATTCAGCTCATAAAGTATATTTTGTCCCATTTCGACATCAAATTCAAACCCATACATACTTATCTGCATGAACTGCATTTCAAAATTAAACTCTACCTCGTTACCATTTATAGTGAGTGAAACATCCTCCGGGAGCCCGAGAAGAAAAATGAGCCCTTCTCTATAATAATAACCACCGTAGGCTTCTATTCCGAAATACATATGAGATATTGACTCATTCATGAGATCCTGGATTGGAAGATCTGTATCTATCAATTCGTTGTCATTCTTATTATCATTGCTGCTACTGCAGGAAAATGCAAACATACTGACAAATAACATCATCAAGAAAAGCGTTGTATAGTTCTTTTTCATAGTAACCATCTAAATATTATGTGTTAAAGCAAATAGCCGATTTATACACAGGGTATAATTCCCCTTTCACCCCAGGAAAAGGAGGAACCTGGAAAAAAAGTTCTATTAACCCCATGTTCACCGCTTACGGGTATGCGGTGTTTCACTTCGATTTCAGTAAAAACCAAACATCGAAACCATACCTTTAAAGAGAAGAAAGAGCTATCTCTTTATAAATCATGTGTGAAAAACAATCGGACATTCTCAGACCTTAAGAAAAATAGTATGCTGAAAAACAGACAACTACATCATCCATAAAAAAGCTTTTACATCATCCCTTGATCCTGCTACTACTTGAAAGTCTGTGATTTAATAGCTTTTCCCTGAAAAATATCCGCCAAATAGCGGACGTGCACCAATCTATGGTACCCATATTTCCAAACAACATGATTTGAATATATTATAGCTATAAATTGCTTTACAAAAAAGAGACCCCGTTTTAAATATTCATTAATTATTTTTTATATCCATGTACTGTATAGGTCGTTAAAAGATCCATGAAGCACCTTTTAACAATTAAAGCAACATCAAAAAACAACGAGGTTTTTATGCTTTTCTTTATTCTTATCGTCAGCCTGCTCATATTATCCTGCACCACGGGCGATCATCAAACGTATGATGATTCAGAAAAACAGGAGTTTGAGCTGCCGGCACCAACACTCAGCAGCTCTCTTTCTGTCGAAGAAGCAATGGCGCAACGACGCTCTGTCCGCTCGTACTCTGACACTCCTGTAACTATAGATGAAATCGGACAGCTACTCTGGGCGGCCCAGGGGATAACGGACGAAAACCGGGACTACCGGACGGCTCCATCGGCAGGAGCTACGTTCCCTTTGGAAATATATGTAGCCATCCGAGGGTCTGAAACCCTGCCCGATGGAGTGTATGCCTATCATGCCCGCCGTCATTTACTAAAACGTCATATGGAGGGTGACCTCAGGGCAGATATCCGCCGGGTAGCTTTGCAACAAGAATCGATTACGGAAGCTTCGGTGGTCCTCCTGATCACCGGTGTATTAAGTCGCATTGAAGCCAGATATGGGGACCGCGCGATGCGGTTTATGTATATGGAAGCAGGGCACGTTGCCCAAAACATCTACCTGCAGTCTGAGTCGATGGGTATCGGAACGGTTGTTATCGGAGCCTTTGATGACTCCGGGCTTCAATCTGTGCTGAATCTGCCTGACGGAGAATACCCCCTGTACATCATGCCTATTGGGAAACCCTGAGCGTTTTATAACATATTGCCTCAGGGCACCCTCAGAGGTTCCCGTGAGGTTTTCCGACAAAGCCTTCTGTTACTGCATCCCATCTTGCAACGATTTTTCTTCTTTTCGGGTTATAACCAACAAAGAAAATGTCAGAATCTTTCTGTATCTGAAGGTTTGAACAAACCGTTTTTGACCGGAATAATGTCTTTAACTCTTGTTTTCGAGAACTTTTTCCGGCCTTTCCATATTCATACGGAGACCCTATGTCCCTATTTACACCTATAAGCTTAACCGCAGCAATCCTGATTTCCGGATTGTTTTTCACTCTAAATCTTGTTGATACTATGATACCAGCGATCGGAGACCCCGCCCCTGAATTTGAAGCGTTTACCGATGACGGAACTCTTTGGAAAAGCAAGGATCTTCCGGAAGGAACCATTCTTGTTGTGTTCTTTTATCCCGCGGCCATGACCGGAGGATGTACAGCCCAGGCATGTAATTTCAGAGATAACCGGACGCGGCTGACAGAACTGGGTGCAAAAGTGGTTGGAGTCAGCGGTGACCGC
>JASCXY010000137.1 GCA_030012235.1 Balneolaceae bacterium ANBcel3
GAAGAATACGGGTTTGGAACAAGCGCCCTCATCACCCTCGGGTGTGTAATGATGCGTGTTTGTCATCTGGATACCTGTCCCGTGGGTGTGGCTACTCAAAATCCCGAACTGAGACACAAATTTAAAGGAGATCCTCAATATGTGGTCAACTTTATGAAATTTGTTGCACAAGATGTCCGGGAGCATATGGCAAAGCTTGGCTTCCGTACCGTGGACGAGATGATTGGAAAAACCGAAAAACTTCGCCAACGTAAGACGGATCACTGGAAAGCTTCACAATTGGATCTTTCTCCGATGCTCTATCTTCCAAAAGTGCCGGAAACGTACGGATCACGTAATTTGTCTGAGCAGAATCATGGGCTCGAAAACTCCATTGATATGCAGGCACTTCTGGATATTTGCGAACCGGCCATCACACAAGGGAAACCGGTGAAAGCAAAACTTCCTATTCACAATACCAACAGAGTGGTTGGAACCATTGTCGGTAGCGAAGTAACCAAAGCGTATGGCAACAAAGGACTCCCGGAGGATTCTATCCGGCTATTGTTCAGAGGATCAGCGGGACAAAGTTTCGGAGCGTTTGTTCCGGCAGGAATGACCCTGGAACTGGAGGGTGATGCAAATGATTACTTTGGGAAAGGATTGTCCGGTGGTAAACTGATTCTTTATCCGGATGCCAATGCACGGTTTAAACCAGAGGAAAACATCATTGTTGGAAACGTATCCTTTTATGGTGCAACAAGTGGTGAAGCCTATATACGCGGAGCTGCCGGTGAACGTTTTTGTGTCAGAAACAGTGGAGTAAAAGCGGTGGTTGAGGCCGTTGGAGACCATGCATGTGAATACATGACCGGCGGAAGGGTTGTTGTACTTGGACCGACCGGACGAAATTTTGCAGCAGGGATGTCGGGTGGTATTGCATATGTACTCGATGAAAAAGGTGTTTTTGAACAGAACTGTAATCTGGATATGGTTTATCTGGAAACATTGAATGATATCGATGAAATTATGGAGGTGAGGCAGATGATCCGCAAACATGCCGATTACACCGACAGTAACCGGGCATGGAAGGTTCTTGCCAAATGGGATGAAATGGTGCCCCGATTTGTAAAAGTTCACCCTATTGATTTCAAGCGGATGAATGAGGCTATAAAGCAAGCTTCCGAAAATGGCCTGGAAGGTGAAAAAGCCATTATGGAAGCCTTTGAAATCAACAAAGGTGACAAGGCGAGAGCTGCCGGAAACTAACGATTGAATTTTGAACTGCAAAACACATAAAAAAAATGGGTAAACCAACCGGATTTCTTGAAATAGAACGGCAAAACCTGCCTCAACAGGATCCAAGTGCACGCGTTGACAACTGGAATGAGTTTGATCTTCCTCTCGCTGAAGAAGACCTGCAGAAGCAGGGTGCCCGGTGTATGGACTGTGGCATTCCGTTTTGCCAGACGGGTATCATGGCTCCCGGAGGGGCAAGAGGATGCCCGGTGTACAACTTAATTCCGGAATGGAACGACCTGGTGTATCGGGGTAAATGGAAGGATGCACTTGACCGTCTTCATAAAACCAACAACTTCCCTGAATTTACCGGCCGTGTTTGTCCTGCCCCCTGCGAAGGATCGTGTGTGCTGGGTATCATTGAACCACCGGTAACCATTAAGAATATTGAGCGGGCCATTGTAGATAAAGGATTTGAAGAAGGGTGGATTGTGGCTTCTCCACCGGAAAAACGCACGGATAAAACGATTGGAATCGTTGGGTCGGGTCCTGCCGGTCTTGCCGCCGCCGCTCAGTTGAATAAAGCCGGGCACAAGGTTACCGTTTATGAGCGTGCAGATCGGATCGGGGGACTATTGGTGTATGGGATCCCTAATATGAAATTGGATAAATCGGTGGTCGATCGACGTGTCAAACTCCTGGAAGAGGAAGGTATTGAATTTGTAACGAATACCGAAGTAGGCAAAGACATTACGGCAAAGGAGTTGCATAAAAAGCACGATGCATTGATTTTGGCTGGTGGAGCTACAAAACCTCGTGACCTTCCTATCCCTGGTAGAGAACTGGAAGGAGTTTATTTTGCTATGGAATTCCTGCACAAGGACACAAAGAGCCTGCTGGATCACAAGCATAAAAAAGGCACCTTTATTGATGCAAAAGAAAAAAATGTAATTGTTATCGGTGGCGGTGATACGGGAACAGATTGTGTAGCGACTTCGATTCGGCATGAATGCAAGAGCGTGACACAATTTGAAATTATGCCTCAGCCACCGGGCGAGCGTTCAGAGGATAATCCCTGGCCACAATGGCCAAACGTGTATAAACTGGATTATGGCCAGCAAGAAGCCAAAGCTCTATTTGGAGAAGATCCGCGTCAGTATGAGATTATGACAAAGTCGTTTCAAGGTGACTCCAGCGGAAAAGTAAAAGAGCTTCATACTGTTCAGATTAGATGGGAAAAAAATGCGCAAGGACAATGGGCTCCTGTAGAAGTTCCCGGAACCGAGAAAGTGTGGAAAGCGGATCTTGTGTTGTTGGCTATGGGCTTTACCGGACCAGAAAACCCGGTGCTCGATCAACTTGGCATAGAACGCGATGCACGTAGCAATGCAAAGGCTGAGTTTGAGGAGTATCAGACCAATGTGGACGGTGTTTTTGCGGCCGGCGATATGCGACGTGGACAAAGTTTGGTGGTTTGGGCAATAAACGAAGGCAGAGGCGCTGCGCGTGAATGTGACCGCTGGTTGATGGGAAAAACAAACCTCTCATAGAAGACTGTTTTTAAGATAAAACAAGAGATATGGGCTCTCATTGGCTGCGTAAACCATAGCACAGAAACTTTCTGTTTCGGGAATCTTTTTCAGTGGATATGTATTAAAATAATAGAAGAACTTTTAATGCAAAGAAAACTGAAAAAAGCAGAAGAACTATGAAGATATGTGTCGTTGGAGCACATGGACAGATAGCCATGTTGTTGCATCCGTTACTAAAAAGCAATGGACATGAGGTATACGGAATCATCCGGAATCCGGATCATGCCGAAGATTTACGGAGAGCAGGAGCCGTTCCTGTGATTTGTGACATTGAGAAAGAGAAAGATATATCAGCTGCCGTAGGAAACGTTGATGCGGTGGTATTTGCTGCCGGAGCAGGTCCGGGAAGCGGAGCCGATCGAAAATGGACCGTAGATCGTGACGGTGCTCTCAAGCTTATCGAGGCCTCGAAAAAAAATGGAATAACCAGATACATTATGGTTAGTGCCATGAACCCGGAGACTCCGAGAGGCAATGATGTTTTTCAGGTGTATCTCAAGGCTAAGGCGGAAGCAGATCAGGCCTTGAGGGAAAGTGGCCTGGAATATACCATTCTCCGTCCGGGTCGGTTGCTGAACGATGTATCCTGTGGAAGAATCTCCCTTGATGAATCCCTTGAGCCGGGTGAAATCTGCCGTGTGGATGTAGCCGGAGTGATTGCAGAAGTATTGGATACACCTGCTTCGGCCGGTTGTCAATGGGATCTTGTACGGGGAGATATTCCGATTGAAACGGCGGTTCAAAAAGCTGTTAAGGCGAGGAAGAATTAGAACACCGGTTTATTCCTGTAGATCATACGCTGTTTTATCCACAAGCAGAAGTGAAACAGAGTTAAGGCAATATCTGAGTCCGGTGGGTTTCGGCCCGTCATCAAAAACATGGCCCAGATGTCCTTTGCATCTTGGGCAGTGTACTTCAATACGGGGCATCAGCAACGTCTGATCGTGTGCATATCCGGCCCTGTCCGGTGAAACAGGTGCCCAGAAACTGGGCCACCCCGTTCCTGAATCAAACTTGGCGGCTGATGAGAACAGAGGAAGCTCACATGCCCGGCAAAGATACACCCCCTCGGTTTTGGTATCATGGTAGGCATTTCGATAGGGAGCTTCCGTTCCATGCTCTCTCAACACACGGTACACGTCTTCAGGCAGACGTTCCTTCCATTGAGATGCTTCTGCATCAATGGGATCATGAGGGTTCGGAAAGCGTGAAAGATCGAACCAGACCGGCAGCATCTTTTCATGAAGATGCTGCGCCAGAGAAAGCTTTTTTTCTATAATCTGTGGATTCATACTGGCAATATCCTTGAGTGGCTCTTTCAATTCACCTGAATTAACAACAAGGTCTCAAAAACCGTTTCTTTTGCCCGTTTTTCCATTTTTATGAAACCAAAAGGCGAACATCGGATATCCAGAACATGCACAGAAAAAGCCGGTATTTGTCCCTGAGCCATTCAATACCGTTTATAGGCTAAATCAAAAAGTAAAATAGGTCATCCGCGATATTATCCGTATTTTCTTCCCGGTTTAAGAACATAAATATGGGCTTATTCACATGAAAAAGGCTTGATGTCCTAAACGCGATTGAACATTGTGGGGCGTATTTATAAATATGGGCAGGCCTGAATAATTGGACTTTAGATTAATTTAACGGATTCATGGCAAAACGAGTAGTAGTTACGGGACTGGGAGCCCTTACTCCCATTGGAAATGATATAGAAACTCTCAAAACGAATGTTTTTAATGGGGTGAGTGGTGCAGGCCCTATTACAAAGTTCAATGCAGAAAAATTCAGAACCCGCTTTGCATGTGAATTGAAAGATTTTAACCCAACCGATTTTCTTGGCAGAGCGGATATAAAGCGAACCGACATGTTTACCCAGTATGCCCTGGTAGCAACCGATCAGGCCATAGCGGATGCCGGAATTACACTGGATACCATGAATCCCTTTGATATAGGGGTTATATGGGGAACCGGACAAGGGGGAATGCAGACTTTTGAAGACCAGCTAAGAGAATTTCATCAAGGAGATGGAACGCCCAGATTCAGCCCGTTTTTTGTTCCAAAAATGATCGCGAATATGGCTTCCGGACTGATTTCCATGCGCAACGGCTATATGGGTGTGAATTATTCAACCGTGTCGGCTTGTGCCACATCCAATACATCCATTATGGATGCATTTAATTACATTAAATGGGGAAAAGCGAAAGTCATTGTAACCGGTGGATCTGAATGCCCGATTACAGAAGGATCTATTGGAGGTTTTTCTGCGATGAAGGCGCTTTCACCACGTAACGATGATCCTGAATCGGCATCCCGTCCCTTTGATCCGGAACGTGATGGGTTTGTAATGGGTGAAGGAGCAGCAGCACTTATTCTGGAAGACTATGATCATGCAAAGGCACGTGGGGCAAAAATATACGGAGAGGTGCGCGGTGCTGCGATGACCGCCGATGCCTATCATATTTCAGCTACCCACCCGGACGGAATAGGAGCTATTGAAGCTATGAAAAGGGCCCTGAATGAAGCAGGAATGGATATCCATGACGTTGATTACATCAATCCGCATGCTACATCCACTCCCGTCGGTGATATCAGTGAAATGAAAGCAATCGGAAGTATGCTTGGAGATGGAAAAAATAAAGTTAGCGTCAGTGCAACAAAGTCTATGACAGGCCATTTACTGGGTGCTGCCGGTGCGCTTGAGGCCATTATATCCATCCTTGCTATGCAAAATAATCTGGTTCCACCCACCATCAATACCCGGTCAATTGATCCGCAAATTCCGGAGAACATAAATATTGTCACCGGTAGCCAGGCCATTGAAAAAGAAATCAATGCGATTATGAGCAATACCTTTGGGTTTGGCGGACATAATGCCACACTGGTTTTTGGCTCTGTATAAACGATGTCAGCTTTTAAGAATCGTAATTTGACGCAATCATGCTGGTGGGCTATATTGCTTAGGAACCGTGTAGAAGTAGGAATTGTTAAGAAATATAACTATGAACTTTAAAAGCGAGGGATTATGAGTCGGCTAAATATTCTTGTAAGTGCAATTATCGGATCCTTTATTGGAGCTGTTCTGGGAGTGCTCTTTGCCCCGGATAAAGGGGAAAACACCCGAAAACAACTTTCTGAAAAAGGAGACGAATACGCAGAAGTATTTAAGAGTGAAATGGATGAGTTTCTAAAGAAAGTTCAGAGTAAATACGATGTGGCTTTGAAAGAAACAGAAGAGATTCTTAACAAAGGAAAAGAGAAAGTGGAAGAACTAAAAAAGTCTTCCAAGTAATTTTTTTGAGAAGTGCCGGAATTGCCTCTATTCCGGTACTTCTTTCTATATTAAGAGAGAAAATTAAGTCTGTCAGCAGATCGGATGATGCTTATTATATCATTCTGAAATGACATATTAAGCATGATATGCGGCATCACTGTAATCAGGTCTGACAGAACGAAGTCCCCATAACCTTCTTTCTGTAAAAACCGGTCTGTTTTGATTGAAAGAAAAACAAAGATTGTTTTTACGCTTCAAGTCAATTATTATTAAAAATAGGATCAGATTCTATTTGAAACTTATTTGGATGGAGAATTTGATCTCTTGCTATCTATATCCTTTATTGTGAATGAAGTACGTCCAGGGGAAGGGCCATACTGACCATAACCATCATATATGATTATTCATGAACATTCAGCAGTTAAATTATATACTGGCTATTGACCGTTTTCGCCATTTTGCCAAAGCCGCCGAGCATTGTCATGTTACCCAGCCGACCTTAAGTACCATGGTCAACCGTTTCGAAGAAGAAATTGGAATTAAAATATTTGACCGTTCCCGTTCACCGGTGATGCCTACAGAAACCGGAAAGCGAATTATTTCTCAAATCAGGATTGTCCAGGAGGAATTAAAGCGCCTTCATCGAATTGCCGGGGAAATGTCCGATGATGTCGAAGGAGAGGTACGAATAGGTGTTATTCCAACGGTTGCTCCCTTTTTACTCCCTCTCTTTCTGCCAGATCTGTTGCAGGCCTATCCCAATCTTCGTGTCACAATAAATGAGTATCATACCCGGGAGATTATTACACATCTCAAAAACAACAC
>JASCXY010000138.1 GCA_030012235.1 Balneolaceae bacterium ANBcel3
GCAATATAAGGGACACGCAACAAAAAAGTGGCGTAAAATCGCCGATCCTAATGGCTAAATATCGCCATCATTGGCGTATATTAGCCATTTAAAACAGGGAAAACCGCCTTGAATGGGCATATTCAGAGATGGCATGCTCTTTGTAAAAGCGCTTCCCACACATTTACCAAAACAAATAAGCATTTGATATGAGCAAAGAATCATTAAAAATCGGAGAAGCATCCAAACCAAGATATGAGTTCAGGACTTTTGGGCAGCATTTTGATGACGTGCACTACAAAATGTCCAGATTATCCGTACCTGTGCCTCAAAAAGTTTGGGAAAGGCAGTCAGAGGAAATCTATATCGTTTCGCGAACCAATGATCAGAACAATACAAAGATCAGAGACGGAAAGATGGATATTAAAACACTGGTAGATACCGTAGACGGACTCGAACAGTGGAATCCTTTAATGAAAGGGGAGTTTCCAATGGAAAAGTCCTTGATGGAAAAGGAGGTCTTGCCGGCATTTCAGGTGGATATTTCATGGGATGGAGGCGAGAATATTTCATTGGAAGCCTTCATGGATTTGGTGAGGCAGCATCCGCAGCTGCAAGCTGTCCGGGTGCGTAAACAGCGTTTTGGATATATGGTACACGACACGATTTGTGAGTTTGCCCATGTGTGGATCAATGGCGCCCGGGTGTCAACGGTGAATTCAGAATCAACAGAAATCGAAGATATTAAAAAGACCCTGGTGGATGTGGGACTGGAAGGAGTTGAGAATATCAACTATTTACAGGCCATTAAACGGGTTATTGGCATGATCAACAAACCATTGGCTAACGAATAAAAAACATACCTATATGTCACAAGAAATTGAACGAAAATTTTTGGTGAAGGGTGACTTTAAACCCGAAGTATTCAAAGAAACCCGGATTATTCAGGGGTACTTATCCTCCATACCTGAACGAACAGTCCGTGTCCGTGTCAAAGGGGACAAAGGATTTTTGACGGTGAAAGGAATCGGAGACGCATCCGGAATGTCGCGTTATGAGTGGGAAAAGGAGATTCCGGTGAACGAGGCGGAAGAATTATTGAATATCTGTGAGCCTGGTGTGATAGATAAAACCCGCTACCTGGTGAAATCCGGTGATCATCTCTTTGAAGTAGATGAATTCTATGGAGACAATGAAGGCCTGATAGTAGCCGAAGTTGAATTGTCAAGTAAGGAGGAGTCGTTTGATAAGCCGGGATGGCTCGGAGAAGAGGTTACCGGGGACAAGCGGTACTACAACTCCATGCTGATGAAGAATCCTTATAAAACGTGGTAAAAACCAGACACATTGATCCCTATTTCAAATGTCGGAAGATAAGAAGAACCATAATGATGAGAATAACGGGAATGGACATGATCTGCTGGATATGCGGAATTATTCCATGGAAAAACTTCCCGATCGTAAAAAAACAACAGTAGAGCAATGGATGGCGGTTATCGGGGCTCCGTTAGCTATCGTTGTTTTCGTATTGTTTGCTTTTATTGTCGATGTCCCGTATTTGCACAATATTGAATCAGATCGCATTACCTCGGAACAGGCTTCAGAGATTTATGCCACGTCCGGATCAGAAGCGTTCAGCCAAAAAAATCAGTTTATGCTGGCCATTTTTCTGGCTGCCATCATACTATGGATAACAGCTTCTATCCCTAACTATCAAGTCTCCCTGATTCTGATCATTTCACTGGTTTTGACGGGGGTGTTGCCGGAAAGGGTGGCCTATGCGCAGCTGGGGCACCCTGTGATGTGGTTAAATATAATGTCCTTTGTACTGGCAAGTATGCTGGTGGCTACCGGTGTTGCAAAACGATTTGCATTGTGGTTCATTTTGCGATTTGGGAAAAGTGCGGGAAGTATTTTTATCAGTTTTATTGTAATTAATACTGTTTTATCTGCCTTTATCTCTGCGACAACGGCGAAAGCTGCTATTCTACTGCCTATTTTTATGGTCATTGCCGCTGTTTATGGTGCGGATGGAGGCGACAAAAAGAATAACTTTGGACGTAGTATTGTACTTCAAAACCTTCTGAACATCAACCTTGGCGCCGGAGCTTTTGTTACCGGCTCCGGTGCCAATCTGCTGGCAGCAGCGCTGATTAGCGGAGCCATTGAAGGCAACATCTATTTTGCAGACTGGATGTTTGCGATGTTCCCTACAATGGTCGGAATGATGTTTATCGGGTACATAGTGGCAATGAAAATATTCTTCCCGCTGAAGCCTGAAGAACGGGTTCCGCAGATCAAAGGCGGGATGCAGCGTCTGAAAGAGGAGTATAACAAACTGGGGCCGATAGATTATCAGGAAATAAAAACCATTGTAATATTCCTGGTTATTCTGGCACTCTGGGCAACGGATCGAGTTCATGGTGTCAGTGCTACAGCGGTGGCATTTGTAGGGGCTATAGTCGCCCTGCTTCCAAGAATAGGGATTGTTACGTGGAACGATGTAGATATTCCCTGGCATCTGATGCTTTTTTCTGCAGGCGCCTATACGCTGGGAGCCGGGTTTAACTATACGGATCTTCCATCCCTCAGTGTAAATGCTTTTTTCGATAGCCTTGGCATTGGTTATGAAACCGATTTCTGGGTTTTATATATGCTGATGACCGGTGTGATGTGTTTCAGTGCGCTCTTTTTTCAATCAAAGACCATGCGGACGATGCTCTTCATTCCTATTGCCATAGGAGTAGCGCAGCGATTTGATTTTTCCATTGTCAGTCTGGCTTTACCTACGGCATTTATGATTGAGTATGTTTGGGTCCTCTACTTTAACAGCAAGCCGGCTGCTCTGCTCTATGAAACGGATCGATATGATCTTAAGGATGCCTTCAAATTCGGGTTTACGATGATGGTGATTGGCTATTTCCTCAACATCATTCTCGGTGAAACCTGGTATCGTTGGCTTGGAATAACACCTGATGGTGTTTTTGGCCTGTTTTAATACATACACATCTATAGGTTTCTGAATATGAAAATGACCCAATTATTTAGCCATCACAAACAAATCGAAGGGGAAATCGATGAGTTTCTGGATTCGATTATTGAAGGTGGATTGCTCTTTAAAAAAGGCGTTCGTTTTTATTTGGATGGCAGGATGGAGGAGTTTGAGGCCAGGCTTGAAGAGTTGCGCCGGCTTGAAAAACAGGCGGATTCTTTACGCAGGAATGTGGAGTCCAAGCTTTACTTGAGAACGCTGATACCGGAATTTCGCGGAGATGTTCTTGGATTATTGGAGCATTCTGATGCTGTTCTAAATATTATTGCAGATACTCTATTGGAGTTTTCGATTGAAATTCCCGAGACGTTATCCGATCTCAATGAGCTGCACTATGACCTTGCTCATAATGCGATTGATGCCTCTGAGAATATGGTAAAAGCCATAAGAGCTTACTTCAGAGATCTTTCGGCAGTCAGGGATAATATTAAGCAGGTACAGTTTTCCCGGGAAGAAACAAACCGGATCGCGGAAAAGTACAAACGTGATTTATTTCAACGCTCAAACCTGCGCCTCAGCCACAAAGTGCATTTACGATATTTTGCGCATAACATTGAGCATATCGCTGATGAAGCAGAAGATGTCTGTGACCGCCTGGCAATAGCTGCTATCAAACGATACATATAAGTGCAGATATGGAATGGTTTTTCTTAATTAGCGGGCTTTTTCTGGGTTGGTCTCTTGGAGCCAACGATGCGGCCAATATTTTTGGTACCGCTGTCGGTACCCGTATGGTACAATTCAAGACAGCCGCACTGGTTGCAACGATATTTGTAGCTTTAGGGGCTGTTATAAGTGGTGCAGGTACAACAGAAACACTGGGGCAGCTTGGGGCGGTAAATGCGATTGCCGGATCTTTTACGGTTGCATTGGCCGCTGCTGTAACCGTAACCGGTATGACCCGCATGAAACTGCCTGTGTCTACATCGCAGGCGGTGGTTGGAGCTATAATTGGATGGAATCTTTTCACCGGTTCACAAACCGATTACGGGGCACTGGCAGAAATTGTAGGTACCTGGATATTCTCTCCCATTCTGGCGGGGATATTTGCTATTGTCTTGTACCTTCTGGCCAGGAAATACATCGGGTTTGCACGTATTCATATGTTGCAAATGGATGCATGGACCCGTTTTGGCCTTATTGTAACCGGAGCGTTCGGGGCATACAGCCTTGGAGCTAACAATATTGCAAATGTGATGGGAATGTTTGTCTATGCATCCCCTTTTTCTGAAATAACTTTCGGTGATTTTTTCAGTTTTTCCGGTACAAGACAACTTTTTTTACTGGGAGCAGCCGCTATTGGACTCGGGATATATACGTATTCGTATAAAGTGATGACCACGGTAGGTAACGACATTTTTAAGTTAACGCCATTACTTGCATTGATTGTTGTACTGGCAAAGTCGCTGGTTTTGTTTCTTTTTGCTTCTCAGGGTATAGAGCGGTTGTTATTGTCTGTTGGCCTTCCAACGTTTCCTCTGGTTCCGGTTTCAAGTTCACAGGCCATTATAGGAGCCATACTCGGGGTGGCGCTGATAAAAGGCAGGGAAGCCGTGAATTTTAAAATGGTGGGAAAAATCGCATCCGGATGGCTGACAACGCCAATTATTGCCGCAATACTGAGTTTTATTGCACTTTTCTTTGTGCAGAATGTTTTTGAGCAGGAAGTATTGAACAAGCAGGAAAGCGGCTCTTTAACAGAGTATTCCATGGTTGAAGAGCCGGAATTATCATTGATGGATCAAATAAAATCATCAGTCGGACAAAGTGATGCATGGTATATGTCACTGGATATAACTCCATGTTCGTCTGAAATAAAATAACGAGGTACCTATGAAATCTATTTGGACTACTGTTGCGAAAGTTGTTTCGATGGTCTGTTTGTGTGCGTTTGCAGGCATGGCTATGGATACTCAGGCGCAGGACCTGGATACAACAAAAATCCACTCTGCGATACTCAAACCCGGAGAAATCCAGGAAGGAATTCTGGTTTTTGAGGATGAGGCCGGTGACTGGAAAATTTGGTGGGATCACCGTATGTACTGGGATATTGCGGTATACAATACCCCGGATGAAATTCCGATGCAAAACGGAATGCAGCTCCGAAGAGGTATTATTCAGTTTAAAGCTACGATGTATCGAGACTGGGAAGCATACATTGACTTAAATGCCGGAAGAGGAAGCGGAGCAACGCCAAGAGACTTCTGGTTGAAACGATATTTTGATATCGGAGACTGGACGCTTGAACTGCAGGCCGGTAATTTTAAGGAAGTTTCCGGGCTGGAACGGCTGACCAGCTCCCGTATGCTAACATTTTTGGAGCGATCCGGAGACTCTATATTTGAAGAAGGTCGAAGAAAGGGCTTTGTTGCTACTTTGTACAATAACCACAATTTCTGGACAGAATGGGGTATTCATGGACAAGTAATCGATGAGAACCGATTTGAAGAGGATAACGAAGCGTTTGGCTTTAACGGACGTATGGTCTTTTTACCTATTCATCAGCATCGCAGAATTGTTCACCTTGGAGCATGGGGATCCATCAGGCCACCAGACGCGGATAATGACAATCGTGTACGATTAAGAGGTCGCCCTGAAAGCAGAATATCAGATAATAGTTCATACCGTTTTTTAAATACGGGGCATATTACGGATGTGGATAATTATACCCGATTTGGCCTGGAATTTGGCGCTGTTATGGGGTCATTTCAAATTCAAAGTGAGTACAAGCGTTTTCATGTGAACAGAATGAATAACCTTCCTGATCCGAGTTTCTGGGGCGGATATCTTAAAGCTTCCTATTTCCTTACAGGGGAGTCCCGTGGATATGCCATCTCAGAAGGTGAGTTTGCTAACTTTGACCATCCGGTCAACTCTTGGGGCGCACTTCAGTTGGCTGCCCGATACAGTATTCATGATGTAACGGACAAAGATGCGGACATCTACGGTGGTCGCCAGGATATACTTACCCTTGGACTCAATTACTATGCGACGCGATTTATCAAGTTTAATTTCAATTATGCCTTTGTATTTAATGATAAATATGCCGACGGTGATGGCAGCCTTGTACCAAAAGATTTCAGCATGTTCCAGACACGTATGCTGGTCAGGCTCCCATAACAAAAAGTGTCCGCAAGGATGATGTGGTAAGATAGAACAGAAAGCCTTTCTTCGATGCAGATCGGGGAAGGCTTTTTTTATAATCGGGCTTGAATCAGTTCCTTCCAGTCACCTGAATAAGCAGGTGCATATTCGTTTTCCTTCTCCTTCTCTTGAGATGCTTCCATGATATACATGGCCCGGCTTCGGCTGTCAGGGTGAGTTTTAAGCCATACAGGAAGGGAAACTCCTGAAGTAGATTCTTCTTTGGAAAGCCGAAGCATAAAAACGGCCAGATGATCCGGAGCCATACCTGCTTTATGCAGATACTCGACAGCCGCAAGATCTGCTTCTCGCTCCTGGTCACGGGTGAAAGCGGTCGCTGCCAGTGTGCGTATTAATTCTGCAATAAGATATGCTCCGGCATCCAGCCCGGATGCAAAAATCAACACGTTTATACCAATTAGTTTAACCAAACGGTCTTCAAGGTGGTTTTCCTGAATATGAGCCAATTCATGGGCTATAACTCCGGCAAGTTCTTCTGCGGATTTCGTATACTCAATCAGGCCTGTAAACAGGATAATATGGTTGCCCGGAATAACAAAAGCATTGATAGTGGGACTTTCAAAAAGATGAAGTGATATAGATTCCGGATCAATATCATTATGTTCACAAATGGTGAAAAAGAGTTGCTCCGTCACGGCCCTGAGAGAGTCATTTTTAAC
>JASCXY010000139.1 GCA_030012235.1 Balneolaceae bacterium ANBcel3
ATTAGAAGACCTGAATCTTTATTCTGTACCCTACAACACTAAAATACGCAATTTATGTTCCTCAGGGGAGTTAGAATAGGTTAATACAACACGGGCTAACCCATCGTTTTTATTAATACTTCCTCATAATTTTACCCCGTATTTCAAGCAGATCCGCCCCGCCCTATCTTCGGATCCAATGTCCCCTTTCTATTAGAAACAAGCTCTCACCTTTGACTGATAGCCAACACGTTAAGACAGAATTTCACCTCTCTTTTAAATAAAATCGGATAAATTATACCCAAAAAAACTCCGTCCACATTCGGGAATATGTGAAAAACCGCTAATAAAACCCGTTATGAGCAGTCCACTTTCTTTGCTTTTCTTAACGATTATCTCCTCTCTAATCTAAAAAAAAGGTTCATGCATCACCATTGCGCATGAACCTTTTCTGTTGTTAACAACCATTCATTGCCAACAAACCTGAGGTCTAAATTTTTTACAGATGTTCTGTCGTAATCGTATATACTCCGGTGTATGCTCCTGTTTCCTGATCAGCCGCTGCGAGCGTTCCAAAAAGCTCCATTTCTACAACCGCTCTGTATCCGCCATTATCGGATTCTGTGACTCGTACAAGGCGCTGCTCATTATCTGCACTCATACTGAACTCCTTACCTACATTTCTTCCAACGCGGATATCCGGATCAAAAGTAACAGTACCCCCTTTTTTGCTTCCAATATTTCGCTCACCGGATACGCGTACAATCATTTCACTATTTGGAAGAGAAGGAATTGAAATAACTCCCAGCCCCTCACTAAATGTTTTTTCTCTTTCACCATTGAGTTCAGCTGCCAACATTTCAGATACCTGAATTTGAGATGGCTCAACAACCGTAACACTTACATTCATAACTGCCGAGTTATTCCCTCTTGCCATAACAGAACGCTCAGCTGTGCCAACCAACATGATTGCGAATAGTATGAAAAACACTTTTTTCATGGTTCTGTACCGTTTGAGTGATTGCTTACTTTATTATAATTAAGAAATTTTAATAAAGCAATATTATTTATTAATATTTTTTAATTATTCGTCATGCTGCATACTCATGCGGTCGCAGTCTCATACAAAACAATACATTATACCCCTCCCTATTTATTAAGTTTTCTTAATATTTAAGAAAAAGCCACTCTCCTTACTACCAACTTCCCGTTATTTGCTCACTGCCAGGTTGCTCTCTTCTCCAGTGGGTATCTGTACATTAAATAGTTACAGGTTCCTCCATTTAGCAGGTAAACCTTAGTCTGGAAAACTTCACACTATATGGGCCTCACTGAAGCGTTTTCAGACCCGTTAGATCCCTCTTTATCAGTAAAAGGTTACATCCTCCCTTCTTCCCTGCTATTGTGTGATTCTGCGCATCGCTTTCAATGATATAATCGAACTACACTCCTATTTGTACCTTATTATTGTTTAGAAAGATCAGATGTGTTCCCATTTTATTTTTTTTTCCTCAATACTAAGTAACTTTTTACTATGACTACTGATAAACCAAATAAAGTTATTTCTCGAAATAAAGATATTCTCGGTGGAACTCCTGTCTTTCATGGTACCCGTGTCCCTGTTAAAACTCTTTGGGATTATATTAAAGCTGGTGATTCTCTGGAAGTCTTCCTTGAAGACTTCCCTTCCGTGAAAAGAAAACAGGCTGTTGCCCTTATTGAGCGAGCACAAAATCGCCTTACCAAAATTTCATGACTCGCATTCTCCTTGACGAATGTCTGCCGGTTAAACTTCAGCATCGTTTTCTTGAGCTCGATGATTCTTTTCACGTTGCAACCGTCACCGGACAAAACGGGAATGGGATCAAAAATGGGGAACTGCTTGAATTAGCTCAGGCCCGTTTTGATTTTTTTATTACTATTGATCAAAATATTGCATATCAGCAAACCATTTCCAGGTTTTACCTTGTGGTAATTGCTTTACAAGCAAAATCCAATAGATATAACGACCTTCTTCCTTTTGTTGATCCAACCGTTAAGCTTATCAAAAAAAGCAAGCCGGGTACGTTTTATACCGTTTCAGTAAAATAAAGGATATGGTACCTGATCACCGGGAGTTTCGGTATCTAAATAAAAATAACAAAAGACACTATTCTCAAGACTTTTTGCCTTCGAATCCATGCTGAAGTATGCGTAACAACCGGGACAATTTGCTTTTCATCTTGTTTCTCGGAACGATAAAGTCCAGGAACCCGTGCTCAAGCAAATACTCTGAAGTTTGAAACCCTTCCGGCAAATCACGCCCGATGGTTTGACGAATTACCCGCGGACCGGCAAATCCGATTAAGGCACCGGGTTCGCCGACATTAAAATCCCCCAGCATGGCAAAACTGGCAGTAACTCCTCCCGTTGTAGGATTGGTCATATAGGAGATATATGGAACGCCTGCTTCATGAAGCAACCCAAGTTTAGCCGATGTTTTTGCCATTTGCATAAGACTCAATACGCTTTCCATCATACGAGCCCCCCCCGACTGTGAAATAATAATCAAGGGATATTTGTTTTCTCTTGAATGGTCGATTGCACGTGCTATACGTTCACCAACAACCGAGCCCATACTGCCACCAATAAAACGGAAGTCCATACAGGCAACGGTAATATCGATTTTTTTCATCTTGCCCGTAGCGACCCGCACGGCATCGGTAAGCCCGGTCTTCGCCTGTGTTGCCTCAATGCGATCCGAATACTTCTTACGGTCCTTGAACGAAAGCGGATCTACGGGCTGAATTTCCTCAGCGAGATACTCAAACTCACCGTCATCAAAAAGAAGTTGAAAATAGTCTTCACTTCCAATGGAAAAATGATACCCACTGGAGGGATCCACCCAACAATTGTCTTCCAATTCCCTGCGATGAATGGTTTCTCCGGTTGCAGGTACTTTCACCCAAATACCTTCCGGCATCTCCTTGGGTGAAGTCGTTTGTATATTTATCCCTTTTCGTTCAAACCAACTCATAAGATTTCTGCGCGTTTGTTTCACTCTGCTTCCGGCCCGACAAATCCGACAAGATTTATCCCGAAAGTTGTTAATTACTTAAAATAAAAAAAAACAGGTTATCCCGGATACCCTTTTATAAACCGGTATAGTAGGATGGTTCAAAGAGGTCAGGGCGAACTTCTTCCACCCATTGACTCAACGTCTCCTCTTTAAAAACTTCAAATGCATGCAGGATATGTTGAGCCGAAATAACTTCTTCCGGTGGAAAGGTACTCATTTTTGATCTCTTTTCCATCCTCAGGCGATCCAGGCCGGTGCCGGCAACTACAACGCCTTCTCTGATTTTTCGGGAAACTTCATCCAGTTCACTGAGGCGGACCGTTGTCAACGGATGGATTCCATCCGAGCATAACTCCCAGGATTGAGCGTATACATGGTTCCTTCTTGCGTCGATAACGGCATCGCATCCTGAAATCTCTGGAAACCCTTTGCACCGAACTGCCCAGGCAATAGCACCCAGTGTATTGTACGCATACAAAGGTATCCTGG
Organism: Balneolaceae bacterium ANBcel3; assembly: GCA_030012235.1. GTDB lineage: Bacteria > Bacteroidota > Rhodothermia > Balneolales > Natronogracilivirgulaceae > JASCXY01. Next base: position 3,527 of record JASCXY010000139.1, read on the forward strand.
TCTGAAACAGCAGCCCTTTTACGGCACTGCTTGCAACACGAAGCCCGGTATAAGAACCCGGGCCGGAAGATACCAGCACGGCCGAAAGGTCCGAGACGCCCAATGCATGTTCATTCAGAAGAGCTTTTATAAAAACAAAGACGTCTTCGGAATGCACCCCGATACCCGTGGACCGTTTTTCTATCGTCTTTCCATCCGGCAGCCTCAATGCAACCGAACAGGCCGGGGTTGCTGTTTCCAGGGCAAGCAGAGGCTTTTGAAGCGTTTTATTTCGGTTTTCTATCAAAGGATATGCTCATTCTACACGATTCTGTTGAATTCCGATCCAAAGATACACATTCTTTTTTATTAATCGAATGGATGTCCCTTTTTACCGATAAAACCAGAAGCATCCGAAAAGGCCTGTCACCTTCTTTTCTGTGCTTAAACCCGCATACCTCCGGAATCAAGACTCCTCTTTTACTCATACCGGAGCGACTCCACCGGATCTACTTTTGATGCTTTCATTGCCGGAAAAATACCGGCAACACATCCTATGATCGAGAGAATAAAAGTTGTCATAAACATAATATCCGGTGCCAGTACCGGATTCCCGAGAAATGTGGCTACATCTCCATCCAGAGGAAGCGCCTTAACTCCGAATATTAACCCGGCGGCAATAGAGAGCCCTAATAATCCCCCCAGAAGACAGATGAAAACGGACTCAAATACAAACTGTGAAATAATATGAGCGTTTCTGGCTCCAATAGCCTTTTTTACACCAATCTCACGGGTCCGCTCTTTCACAACCACATAAATGATATTAGCCACGCCAACCCCTGCAATAAGCAGGGTAAACAAACCTACAATAGAGAGAAACATTTTGATACCAAGATTCACCTGGGTGAAAATCCGCTCGGATTCAATAAAATCCCAAACCTGGATAGCCTGTGTGTCATCGGCATGAAATTTATATTTTCGTGCCATCAGTTCTCTGAACCGGGCGTTTACCTCTTCCTGGTATTCCGGTTGATGCGGACGAATCAAAATGGATCCCAAATAGCGCTGGGAATACATTTGCTGGTACGTTGTATATGGGATAATGGCCCGGCGCGAATCGGGTCCGTTGCTCATACCCATCTGCATTTTTTCTTCCATCACCCCAATAACTGTAAACGGATTGTGGTCAATGAACATCTGTTGCCCGACCGGGTTACTGTCCGGAAAAAGCTGACGGGCAATCTCATAACCTATATATACTACCCGACGGTTTTCTTCAATATCGCGGTTATTTATAAAACGTCCGCCGGATCGGGTGATCATGGAACGCATAACATCAAACCCGGTATCGACACCCTCCATATACGTATTGGTCGTTCCAAACTCGGACCGTAATCCTACACTTCGTCCATATTGTGCCGATACGTGCTTTACCTGAGGGACGCTTCTTCGGACCAAGGCAACATCTTCCTCTGTGAACCGAACACGCCGGCCAATATCCAGGCCTTCATAAGGCTTGCTCGTCTGGCCGCTGTAAAAAATCATCACCTGGTCTCCACCGCCCCGGGCTCCTTCCAGTAACTTTATCCCCAGCCCCTCACCAAATGAGAGCAACGCCACTACGGCAAATGTACCCCATGTAATGGCCATAATCGTAAGTGTTGTTCTCAGTTTTTGCTTCCTCATATCCTGCAAAAACTCTTTTATCAGATTGATCCACATGGTCGTATCCTGTTAACCTTAATTATATTTAAAAAAGCTATGATCTCTGTTTAGCGGAGACACTCTACAATATTCAGTCTGGAAGCCCGGTATGCCGGCATGCTTCCAGCCGTAAGGCCGATGAATGCCAAAACAACAAAAGCGGCTACTCCTACCACCGGAGAAAAAACGGGGGTTCCAACAAACTCCTGGATAGGAACATAGTTCATCACGTGCTGCATGGATGCAATAATCCCCCAGCCTATCGTATAGCCAATCGCGGCACCAATTCCTACCAACAAGAATGTTTCGCCAAAGAAGTGAAGTAGAATGGTGTTCCGTTTCGCTCCGGCGGCTCTCCGGATACCTATCTCTTTCATACGCTCCTGTACCACTACAAACATGATGTTCGCGACGCCAATCCCCCCGACACCAAGTGTAACCGCACCAATGCCCCCCATAAAAATATTGAAGCCCAGGAAAAACATTTTCAGAAAATCCCAGAACTCACTGGTATCCCAGAAGAAAACAGCATCGCTGTCCGCCGGATCAAACCGGTGCCGGCGAGCCAGCAACTCCAGAATTTCCTGCTGAACTTCTGATGATAAACCGGGATCCTGCACGGTATAGATAATGTTATTGAGCCGATCGGTTCCAAACAGCGACGAAAACGTTGTTTTTGGAATAAAAGCCCGATCCATATCCCTTTGTCCATAGGAAGAATCCTGTGATTTTGGCTGCATTACTCCGATGACGGTAAAAGGCGTGGCATTCACAAAAATCTGTTGTCCAACCGCTTCTTCATCTCCAAAAAGCAACTCCTTCAGATGATCACCGATAAAAACAACTTTTCTTCGTTCATCAACATCCCGTTGATTGATCCATCGCCCCCCTTCCTGGGCAAAAATGTTTCTCATTTCGCCATAAACCACCGGTACTCCGGTAAACTGTGGCGAGTTTCTTTGATCACCACGACGCAAAACGGCATTCCAGGTAACATATTCAGCAGCGACATGTTCCACTCCGGCCACATTCTGACGTATCGCCAGCGCATCACTTTCACGAAACTGTATGCTTCTCCCAATCCCATACCCTTCATAGGCTTGCGTTGTACGTGATCCAAAAAGGATGACTATCTGCTCTCCCAAGCCACGCATGGTTGTCATCATCTGGTTTTGAAACCCCACTCCAAAGGCAAGAAGGATGATCAAAGATGCGGTACCCCAAAGAATACCAAACAATGTCAGGAAAGTCCGGAGACGTTGTTTGTTAATAGACTGAATAAAATCTCTCAGAAAATTCATGGCCGTGTATATTGACTGTTAGGTGTTCTATTCAGCTGTTTTATCGACTTGAAAGAGAGCGCGCCGGCCTTTCAAGCACCGATTCTCCTTCATCAAGCCCTTCCAGAACTTCAACCATAATGGCATCACTTAATCCAAGCCTCACGTGTCGTTCAATTCGCTCACCCTGCTGTTTTCCAGGAAGTTCTACGACGGCTTTATCTCCGTTGTA
>JASCXY010000014.1 GCA_030012235.1 Balneolaceae bacterium ANBcel3
GGTTGCGGCAAGCATACCGGGCTTGTCAATGTTTCGGTAGATGATAATTTCTCCTTCGAGATGGATCTCAATACTAAAGCCGTCAATGGATACGATCCGGTAGTCATTCTTTCCAAATGGTGTTGCCGCCAGAACTCTGTACTCAGCATCTGGGCCGAGATCCACAGAAATCAGATCCGAATAGGTCTTTTTGTCTTTACTGATGGTTTCCGAGATCTTCAAGCCTCGTTTTTCCGCATGATAGCGGGCGTTAATGAGGTTAACCACATCATCCACGCTGTCTTTAATAAAACCGCTCATAAGGGAGTCGGTTAATACAGTAGAATGTCTGGCACATGTTCCGGTGTACGTGATGGAGAGCTCTTCAACATGTTTGGGTGCTATCTGAGACAATAAACGGCCAAAGCGCTCGGCAAGTTCGAGGAAGGGTTGTACTTCACTGTTGGTGCTCAACGCAATAGATTTTCCATTCAGGCTGCCCTGGAAACCTTTGTGCTCAATGGCATCCGCAATCTGAACGGCAATTTGCTCGGCAACTTTCCCTTGTGCTTCCTGAGTTGAAGCCCCGAGATGGGGTGTGCAGATGATGGAAGGGTGTTTTAATATTTCTGCCAGGTCACCAGCAGGAGGTTCATGAGAATACACATCAAGAGCAACTCCGCCAATAACCCCCTTTTCGATAAGCGGGAGCAGGTCTTCTTCGGTATAAATACCACCACGGGCACAGTTAATGAGCCGGATGCCCGGTTTAATTTTGGATTCGTTTTTCAGGCTGATCAGGCCTTTGGTTTTTTCTGTAAGCGGTGTATGAACCGTAATAAAGTCTGCTTTTCCAAGAATCTCTTCAATTTCGAGCATTTTTACTCCCATCTCCTCGGCCTTTTCCCGGGTAGTGAAGGGGTCATAACCGATGAGGTTCATTCCAAACGACTTCATGCGCTCGGCAACATTTGAACCAATTTTCCCCAGGCCAATAATCCCCAGAGTTTTTCCATGAAGCTCTGTTCCCATATATTTTTTGCGATCCCATCGCCCTTCCTTCAGAGAAGCGACTGCCGCAGGAATATTTCGGGAAAGTGCGAGAATAAGGCCGCACGTATGTTCAGCTGTTGAAATGGTGTTGCCATCCGGGGTATTCATAACCAGGACACCCATTCGGGTTGCCGCATCCAGATCAATGTTATCGACACCAACACCCGCTCGTCCGACGATCTGCATTTTTTTAGCGTGTGTCAGGAGGTCAGCCGTGACTTTCGTTGCACTGCGGACGACCATGGCATCGTACTCTCCGATTATTTTTTTCAGTTCTTCTTCTGGCAGTTTGGGAGATTCGGTTACTTCAAAACCTCTTTCTTTAAAAACCTGGGAGCAAACTGCATCGACACCATCCAGTAAAAGTGCTTTATAAGCCATCATTAATTGTATTTATAATTTCGTGGTTCAGAGAGAAAAAAGATCCGATATCCCTGTCAAAAGGGGTATCACTTGCGCAACAAACGTAATCGAATCAACGTCTGAAAGGGCAGGGAAGAAATAGGATAACCCACAGAAGCGGCATGATTAGCCGGATCAGACGTGCTAATATAAGCAGATTGTCAATAGAATGCTTTTGACACTTTTAATTGTACTTAAAAATACGTTCTTAAAGAGTCACTCAGGATTCAGGATCCACAAAATCCAGAATAAAATGAAGCAGATCATCCATGGATTCCGGTTGTCCTGCACTGCCCTGAAATACAGGTACTTCAATGTTGAAACTATTCAGCAGTGCAGTAAGCTCTTTATACTTTTTCTGAGCACTGTTTTTGGAAACTTTGTCGGTTTTGTTTTGGAGGATGCAAAAAGGAATCCGGTGTTCTCCAAGCCAGAAGATAAACTCTTCATCCAGTGATGAAGGTTTATGACGGATATCCAGGAGGACAACGACAAGCTCGAGCTGCTCCCGGTTTTCCAGGTATCGCTTCATCTCTTTACCCCACCTTGCCTGCTCTTTTTTGGATACCTTTGCATATCCATAGCCTGGCATATCTACGAGATGCCACGAGTCATCAATGATATAATAGTTCAGGCTGCGGGTCTTTCCCGGAGAGTTACTGGTATGAGCCAGCTTTTTCCGGCGTGTCAGTGCATTAATAACGGAGGATTTACCAACATTCGATCGCCCTGCAAAACAAACCTCCGGCCGTTCATCCGCCGGACAAATTTCCAGATCGGGTGCGCTAAGTACATAGGTTGCCTGTTGTATGTGCATCATCCAGGAATATAAAATTGATTATTGCAGAGAAAGCATCGAACGCGAACTCCTTGGACTTTTATTGCAATATGGATAGAGAAAGTTAATAATAGTCGTTAGCCTCTTTCCCTTCATAGCTTGAAACGGGTACCGGGTATTTTCCGGTAAAGCAAGCTGTACAATAGCCGTGTCCGCCGGGGTTAGCTTCATCAACCGCTTTAATCAGTCCTTCCGGGGAGAGATAGTTCAGCGAGTCGACCCCAATGAGTGATGCGATCTTGTCATAATCGTGATTGTAAACATTGGCTATGAGTTCTTCCGGACTTGGGAAGTCCATTCCATAATAACATGGATGAACGACCGGAGGAGAACTTACGAGGAAATGAATTTCTTTTGGCCCGGCTTCCCGTATCATTTTGACAAGATGGGCAGAGGTCGTTCCCCGTACGATAGAATCATCGACAAGAAAAACAACCCGGCCGTTCAGAACCCCTTTTACAGTATTGAACTTGGTCCGTACTTTTTGTTCTCGCTGTGTTTGACCCGGAGAGATAAAGGTTCGGCCAATGTAGTGATTACGTATAAGTCCGATCTCAAATTTACAGCTATGTCCCAGCTTTTGATTTTCATGTGCATATCCCAGAGCCGCAGTATTGCTGGAATCCGGAACGGATATAACAATCGGATATTTATCTGTTTCCGTTTGGGATAACTCAGGTATAGGAAATTCACGGGCGAGGTATTTTCCGATTTTCCGGCGCACCTTGTCGGTATTTTCACCAAAAATACGGCTGTCCGGCCTGGAAAAATAGATATACTCAAAAATACACTGGCTGATGCCGGTTCCCTTTTTCCGGTTAAGAAACAGAGATCGGGGCTCATTGTTTTCAAGTGTCTGCCGGTCTATGATTACCACTTCACCCGGTTCAATGTCACGTATATAGGTGGCGTTATTGATATCGAAAGCACAGGTTTCACTGGCAACGATCCAGCTATCCTCCTTTCGTCCCAGGGCAAGAGGCCTGAATCCGTTAGGATCACGGACTGCGATCAATTTGTCATCCGTCAATAGCAACAGACAGTATGCTCCTTCAATTTGGTGAAGGGCATCCATGATTTGCTCAAGCTGGGTTGCCTTTTTACTATGCGAAATAAGGTGAAGAATCAGCTCGGTATCGGATGAACTTTGAAATATGACCCCTTGTTCTTCCAATTTATTTCGAAGATCTGCCGAGTTGGTCAGGTTCCCATTGTGGGCAATAGCCAGGTTTCCGTTTTTGTAGTGAACACGGAACGGTTGGATATTGGTGGCATTATCAGCAGAACCTGAAGTTGAATACCGGTTATGGCCGATAGCCGCATGGCCAAGTAGTTTTTCTGTAAAAAGTTTTTGGTTTTCAAACACACTGAGAACGAGCCCAAAGCCTTTGTGCTGAGGCATCACGGGCAGGCTTTTTACAGGATCGAACCATGAAGTAACAATTCCTGCCGATTCTTGTCCCCGGTGTTGAAGGGCATGAAGGCCGTAATAGGTATGTACAGCGGCTTCAGGATGATTGTACATTCCAAAGATTCCGCAGTAATCATGAGGTTTATCGGGCATTCCGAACAAATATTCTTGGGGTTTACAGTCACTTAAAAGATACAAAAGAGTCGGCCCAAAGTCAGAGGTAAATTATCAAGCCAACATAGAATGAGGGCCGTCATAGGCCATGTTTAAAAAATTTCGCAAAAGCTGTTCTCCCGGCTTTCCTGATTTTTCGGGATGGAATTGTACACCGGTAAAATTTTTATAGGCAACGGCTGCAGCAAAAGGAGCCGAATACTCTGAACGGGCTATGCAGTGGCTGGTCACAGGGGCAAAATAACTATGCACATGATAGAAGTGGGTACCGGGTTCGATGGAAGCAAGTAGCGGATGGTCACGTGTTGGAGAAACGGTATTCCAACCCATATGTGGAACTTTATCGAGGGCAGGGCTGAAACGCTCCAGTTTTCCGGGGATGATCCCCAGAGTATGCGTGGATCCTTCCGTAGTGGATTCAAACAACAGCTGCATCCCCAAACAGATGCCCAGTACAGGTTTTTTCGTATGTTTGAGCCATTCATCCAGCCCGTTACGCCGTAAATCCTGCATGGCTGATCCTGCGTGGCCTACTCCAGGAAAGATCACAGCCTGTGCCTGCTCAAGAGCCTTAATATCATTCGTAATCTGATACCGGGCCATCAGCCTGTTCATAGCATTGGAAACCGAAGCCAGATTACCCGCTTTGTAATCGATAATTGCAATCATAACAGTCCTTTCGAAGAAGGTAGAATATCGAGATACTTTTCGTTCCTGTCAACGGCTTGTCGCAATGCCCGTGCTAAACTTTTAAAACAGGCTTCAATTTGATGGTGATCGTTGGTTCCTTTAACCGCTACATGAAGCGTTGCCTTTAGTGCCATGGCGAATGAATGAAAAAAGTGAGAGGTCATTTCTGTTGGAAACTCACCTACTTTCTCCCGGGAAAACGTTCCTTCAAACACACACCAGGGCCTGCCGGAGAGATCTATAGCGGCCAGCGACCGCGTTTCATCCATAGCTACCATAAAGCCATAGCGTCCGATGCCTCTTTTGTCGCCCAGGGCTTTTGCGATGGTTTCTCCCAAAGCGATGGCGGTATCTTCTATGGTGTGATGCTCGTCGATATGCAGGTCACCTTTACACCGGATTTCCATGTCAATGTACCCATGGCGGGAGATTTGCTCCAGCATATGATCATAAAATGGAAGGCCTGTATCAATAGAGGATTTTCCTGAGCCGTCCAGGTCAACGGATATAACAATGTCTGTTTCCGCAGTTTTTCTGGAATGGGACGCTGTCCTGCGATTCGACAAAAGGTGATCGGCCAGTGGCTGCCATCCCTCAAACGATCCGGTGTCAGTATCACCGGAAATATGAAGCGTGTCACCGGAAGCCGACTGGATCACTATCTGTTTTTTTGAAGTATCAGCGACATCATTCCAGTTGATTTCTTCCTGCTCCAGAAGGCGTTGTACAGGTTCAGGGTACGATTTTCTGTCGCCGGTTAGCGTAAAACCTGCTGCTGAAAGCCGTTTAAGGTTGAAGAGTGCACCCTGTGCCATAAGAAAACGAGGCTCTGAAGGTTGCAGAGCGGAAAGTTCAATGGACAGAACTATATCTGAGAAGGACATAAACAGGATTTTTGTAGGGTTAATCCAGGAATTCGTCAAGTAACCGGTTGTTTTCTTCTGGTGTTCCGATGGTTATACGGAGCGTATCTTCGCAATGAAGCTGATCGCCTCTGTATCGGATAATCACTCCGCGTGATGCCAGCTTTTTATAATATTCAAGCGCATTTTTTACCCGGATAAGCAGATAGTTCGTATCCGAAGGAAACACTTCATCCACCATGGGAAGTTCTTTTAGTTCTTTTTCCATTCGTTTGCGCTCAGCCACAATGTGCCGAACATTTTCTTTCATTTGATCGACATGATCAAAGGCCTGCAGGGCGAGGTCTGCGCTGAGTTTATTGATGTTATAGGGAGCCTTGACCTTCATCATCCATTCAACAATGGAAGGATGAGCCAAAGCGGCACCTACGCGGAGGCCGGCCAGGCCAAAAGACTTTGAAAGCGTCTGCATGACTATAAGGTTGGGACATGTCTCCATCAATGAACACAAGCTTTCTTTATCCGAAAAGTCTACATACGCTTCGTCGACTACAACCAGTCGTTTAAAACCATGCAAAATACGTTCCACCTGCTGGATGTCGAGGGTGTTCCCGGTTGGATTATTCGGAGAGCAAAGAAAAATAATTTTTGTCTCTCTGGTCACACGGGTGAGGACTTTCTGTGCATCCAGTTGAAAATCAGAAGATAAAGCCGCTTCTGTAACACCCACATTATTGATACGAGCTGCTACCTTGTACATTCCATAGGTGGGAGGGGTGATCATGACCTCATCACGACCCGGCTCACAAAAAACACGAATGAGAATGTCAATGACCTCATCGCTTCCTACTCCAAGAAATACCTGCTCCATTTCTAACTCACGGAACTGTGCCCAGCGTGAGCGAACCAGGTTTAAACGGGTTTCAGGATAGCGGTGAAGCTGGTATTCTGTCGGAATAACCGAACCATAGCTGTTTTCATTGGCATCGAGAAGGATTCCTTTGTTGAAATCATCTCTGGCGGCATGATAGGGAGCAAGTGTCCGGATATTTGGGCGTACCAAAGGTTCCGGGTTGAATTTAATGTGTTCTTTCATGAAGTAGTGCTGCTTGGATACCTGTGTTTTCTGTGTTACGATGAAGTTAGCCGTTCCATCCGAATGGTGACTGCACGTTTATGCGCTTCAAGAGATTCTGTTTCGGCCATGGTTGTAACCACGGGAGCAAGGGATGTTAACCCTTCGGGCGTCAACTTCTGGAAGGTAATGAATTTCATAAAGTCTTCCACGGATACCCCGCTGTACATTCGGGCATACCCATAGGTTGGGAGCGTATGATTCGTTCCGGAAGCGTAGTCCCCTGCACTTTCGGGAGTCCACGGACCCAGAAAAACGGAGCCGGCATGCTGAATGTGAGGTATAAACTCGTCTGAATGATCGGGATGGATGATCAAATGTTCAGGGGCATAGGCATTGATCATTTCAATGGCTTGCCCGGTATCATCTACCTGAACGACATGGCTGTGTTTAAATGCCTCACGAATATATTCGGCCCGGGGCAGCTGTTCCAGTTGAACCTTTAAGGCATCAAACACCAGGGTAAGATCCTGGTCGCCAATAGAAACAAGAATAACAGGACTGTCGTTGCCATGCTCTGCCTGTGAAAGAAGGTCGGATGCAACAAATGCCGGGTCTGATTCGGAGTCAGCAATGACCATAACCTCGGAGGGCCCGGCGGGTAAATCGGTTGAAATTAGTGCATTGCTATTCTGAAGAGCCATTTTTGCCGCGGTCACATATTGATTCCCCGGCCCGAAAATTTTATCGGTCTTTTCGATGGTTTCCGTTCCGAGCGCCATAGCAGCGATGGCCTGTGCACCACCTGACAGATAAATATGTTCAATATTGGTCAGCGATGCCGCAAGTTCAATCGCCGGAAGCGGCTGCCCGTTTTTATCGGGCGGAGTGGCCAGAATCCTGTACGAGCATCCGGCAAGTAAAGAAGGGACGCCCAGCATCAGTACCGTAGACGGCAATGGGGCGGTACCACCCGGGATATAGAGTCCAACCCGCTCAATGGGCCGGGCTTCACGCCGGCAAATAATCCCCGGCATCGTTTGAACTTCAATATGTTGAGGAATCTGTGCTTTGTGAAACGCGTAAATATTTTCAAAGGCTGTTTGGTAAGCCTCTCTGACAGCACTGGAAACCGGTATTTCTTCCGGGCTGCGTACCTTCCATAGTAAAGGATCGGGCCGAACCCCGTCAAACGTTTCTGTATACTTCAAAACCGCCTGATCCCCGTTGTCTTTCACCTGTTGGATGATATCACCTACCACCGTATCCAGATTTTTTGTTTCAAACCGGGGTCTTTGGCAGATGTGTTTCAGGTCACGTTCAGTAAGATCTCTATAGATCCAGGTTTTAAGCATCGTAGATAAAGTTAATTCAGAATAAACGTCAGACAATCATGTTTTCGATTGGAAGAATGACGATACCTGTGGCGCCGGCATCTTTCAGCTCCTCCATCACCTCCCAAAAACGACCGGTCGGAATAACAGAGTGGATAGCCACCATGTTATTTTCAGCAAGAGGTAAAACCGTCGGGCTCTTGAGTGATGGAATAATCTGGCATAAAGCATCCACTTTGTCTGCCGGGGCATTCATCATAATATAACGGCTTTTTTCAGCCTGCTGGCGTGCGCCGATCCGCATCAGGATCTTATCGATAAGCTCTTGCTTATGTGCAGGAATAGCTTTGTTTGTGCAGATCAGCTGGGCTTCACTTTCCAGGATGGTTTCAAGTTCGATCAGGCCGTTGGTTTTCAGGGTTCCACCGGTGGAAACGATATCGGTAATGGCGTCCGCGACATTAAGTGTCGGGGCGATTTCAACCGCTCCGGAAATCTCAATAGTCTTGATCGAAAGGCCCTGACGGGCAAAATGCTCCCGGGTCAGCACCGGGTAACTGGTAGCAATGCGGCATCCATCAAGATCCTTGAGAGAATGAATCCCGTTGTTTTTTGGTACGGCCACAGAAAGTCGGCATTTGCCGAATCCGAGTCCACGCAGTGCGGTTACATCGGCTTTTGCTTCGGCTGTCACATTATGTCCGACAAAACCAAGCTCACATATGCCGTCTTGTACATACTCCGGAATGTCATCGTCTCTGATGAGCAGTAATTCAACATCATAGTTCCGGCATGGAACCAGGATTCTGTTTTTATAACTGTCGAACTCCAGGCCGACATTTTCAAGAAGATTCAGGGTTTTTTCCGATAATCGCCCTCCTTTTTGGATGGCAATGCGCAAGGATTGTTCGTTTTGTACCAAAATACAGATGGTTTGAGTTGAAAGGTTACCGCATAAGATAAAAAGATGAACGCTTAAATATCTGAGAATTCTTTTTTATCACCGGGATTCGTGAGGGAAATCTTCCGGATGAACGGCTTTTTTCTTATATTTACAAGCTTATAGAAAAACAGAAATAAAGAAAATTAATGAAGAACATCCGAAATTTTTGCATCATTGCGCATATTGACCACGGTAAATCAACGTTAGCGGATCGCCTTTTGGAGCGAACCGGGGCCATTACGGAAAGAGAGATGCAGGATCAGGTTTTGGACGACATGGATTTAGAGCGTGAGCGGGGTATAACCATTAAAAGCCACGCTGTCAGGATGGACTACAAAGCTTCTGACGGGCAGGTGTATAAGTTTAATTTGATTGATACTCCCGGGCACGTAGACTTTTCTTATGAGGTATCCCGTGCGCTGAAGGCCTGTGAAGGAGCGTTGCTGATTGTAGATGCAACCCAGGGAGTAGAAGCACAAACCATATCCAACCTTTATCAGGCCATTGATCAGAATCTTGAAATCATCCCTGTGCTAAATAAAATCGACTTGCCCGGAGCCGATGTGGAAGGGATGTCGCAGCAGATCATCGATTTGATCGGATGCACCAGGGATGAAATTTTACCGGTCTCAGGCAAGACCGGAGTAGGGGTGGAAGATCTTCTTGAGGCGATTGTTCAGCGTATTCCTCCACCTGAAGGAGATTCGGAGAAACCCCTCAAAGCACTTATTTTTGACTCGGTTTTTAATCCCTACCGGGGATCCGTTGTGTATGTCCGGATTATGGAGGGCACCCTTCAAAAAGGAGAAAAAATCCGGTTTATGGCAACCTTGAAAGATTATGAAGCGGATGAAGTCGGATATCTCCGGATCAAGCCTCAGCCGGCAGACATTTTATCCGCAGGCGAAGTAGGATATATTATCGGAAATGTCAAGACGCTGGAAGACACGAAGGTCGGTGACACTGTTACCTCGTTGACAAATAAGGCCTCAGAACCTATTGCCGGATATAAGGAGGTTAAGCCCAAGGTATTCAGCGGTATTTATCCAACGATCAGCGATGACTTTGAAAATCTGAGAACGGCGCTGGATAAGCTTCAGTTAAACGATGCTTCTCTTCAATATACTCCTGAAACATCTGCCGCGCTAGGATTTGGTTTCCGGGCCGGATTTCTTGGGATGCTTCATATGGAAATTATTCAGGAGCGGTTGGATCGTGAATTTGACATGGATATCATTACCACGGTGCCAAACGTGGAATATGTCGTGATCACAAACGATGAGAAGGAAGTCATCGTCGATAATCCAACCGATATGCCTCCACCAGGCAACATCAAGGAAGTTAGAGAACCATATATCAAAGCCCAGATTATTACCCCTTCTGAATATATCGGGCAGGTGATGAAACTCTGCCAGGAAAAAAGAGGTGTTTACATCAACACTACGTATTTGGACACCAAGCGGGTGGATATCAGCTATGAACTGCCATTGGCCGAAATTGTTTTTGATTTTTACGACAAGCTGAAAAGCCAGACCCGGGGGTATGCATCACTGGATTACGATTTGATCGGTAACCGTCCCGGACACCTGGTGAAACTGGATATTTTATTGAACGGTGATCCGGTGGATGCTCTTTCCTGCATTGTTCACAGAGATAAAGCGTACGAATGGGGCAAGCGGCTGTGTGGCAGACTCAGAAAACTCATTCCGAGACAAATGTATGAGGTCATTATTCAGGCTGCCATCGGATCAAAAATCATATCCAGGGATACCATTCGTGCCTTGAGAAAAGATGTGACGGCAAAATGTTACGGCGGAGATATTACGAGAAAAAGAAAACTTCTTGAAAAACAAAAAGAAGGTAAGAAACGTATGAAACAGGTAGGCACGGTGGAGATTCCACAGGAAGCCTTTCTGGCCGTTTTATCCATGGACGATGACTAACTCCTTTTTGTAGAAATCAAAGGGATGTTTTTCGGGTTTTTGATAATTTAACTCTGATGTATATTATTAGACAATATATGAAACTTCGACAGCTATTATTTCTTAGTCTGATACTTTCAGGTTATGGGCTATGGACATCTTCCGCGAAAATAACGGAAGTGAAAGCACAGGAGTTGCTGGCTGTTTCTTCCAATCCGGATGATTTGCTCAAAGAACCGGAAATTGTCAAAGTAAAAGCCTCTGATCGTGATCATTTTCAGCGGCGATTTCGAGACATCCAATGGACCGGAGCAGGGTTTGAGGACGGAACCGTCATTGACAGGCTGCCAACCCGCGAGCTCAGGGCACGGCTGCAAAAAGTGTACGGAGATCCGACACAAAAGCTTAAACATTTGATTGCTGGTGATAATTTTCGCCCCGGGCATTATATACAATTTGAGTATTGGTTCGTTATCAATGACAGAGTTCCCATGATGATTCTTGATATTGACGGCCCTTTTGGAAATGGACTTGTTTTTGCAGGCGCCAGCCGATATGTGGACTTGATGCCCGAAATTAAAAGGACCCTTTCCAGAAAACTTATGGAAATTCAGGAGCTTGGCGAGTATGCAGATCATTATTATGAGCTGAATGATCAGCAATGGTACCTTGTGACTTACCGTGATGGTGAGTTCAGAAATGACAAAGTGGGCAGGCCTGACCGCCTGAAATAATCGTTATCCATTTTTTAAAGCAGCGAACATTGGCAGAAAAAAAAGCAGAAAAAAAAGCAAAGCGCGAGGACAAACGAAAACGTGCTTTGGACAGAAAAACGAAAGAAGAAACACATACTGCGAAATCATGGGCACGTGAGTGGATGGATGCCATCCTGTTTGCGGCCATTGCAACCATGATTATCCGGGCCCTGTTTTTGGAGGCATACCGCATTCCAACCCCTTCGATGGAATCCTCGCTACTGACAGGAGATTTTCTGCTGGTTTCGAAGGTGCATTATGGAGCACGTACTCCAATGACGCTGGGTGTTCCTTTTACGGGATTATATGCGAGGGGGCTGAATATTCCTTCCACCCGGCTGCCGGGATTTATGGATATTCGGAGAGGTGATATTGTGGTCTTTAACTACCCCTACGAAGACGAGCCGATATCCAGAAAAACCAATTATATCAAGCGAGCCGTTGCCATTGCAGGGGATACACTTGAAATCAACGATAAGGTCTTCTTGATAAACGGGGAGCCGGAAGAGAAACGGACTACTTATGAGCAGCACTATGAGGTACGTGTCAGGGAAAGACTGAGGTTAAGTCCGAGTAAAGTAAGGACCGCCGGAGGGGTTATTCTACAAACCTCGGGGGATACGTATCGGATCAATATGACCCGTGAAGTAGCTGAGGAAATGTTGGAATGGCCGGAAATTGAATATGTTCGGCCGTTTGTGCTGCCTGAAACTTTTAATGATTATCCGCGTCAGCCGTTTACATTTGCCCGCGGGTTTCAGGGAAATTACCACCATCTTCCCGAAATGGTTGTGCCCCGCGAAGGGCAGGTGATTACGTTAACGGATGAAAACTGGCATATCTATGAACGGATTCTTCGCGAGTATGAAGGGAATACGGTATCCAGAGGTGATGGAACATTCATTATTAACGGCGAGCATACTTCAGAATATACCATTCAGCAGAATTACTATTTTATGGTAGGGGATAGCCGTGATAACAGTGAGGACAGCCGGTTTTGGGGCTTTGTTCCGGAAGACCATGTTGTTGGGCGTGCCTGGATTATTTACTTCTCCTGGGATGGAGAACGGTTTCTCCCACGACTCAACCGCTTGTTTAACCGGATAAACAAGTAGAAGTATTTCAAAGGAGTTCGGAATCTTTTCTGATTATTTGGAACCATGTATCAAATTCATTCGGATATGAGATTGCATGTTTATCAAACCATCGGATGAGCTCGTCGTCGTAATAACCGTTTTTGTTAAAACGGTTTTCGAATTTCTGAAAATCAATTCCCATTCGAATGGCCAGGATGTAATATCGGGCACCGATGTTGTCGTTTGGATTGGACTTAAGCAAGTTTCTTAAAAGTTCCAGAGCAGGTTCAGTGTCCTTCTGATGCCAAAGATCCGTCGCTTTGTTGAAAATCATCCGAATGATGTGTCGGTTTTCAGTAAATCCCCAGGATAACCTCTTTGGCCAGTTTTTGTTTTTGTCTGTGATTAATTCAATGGACCTGGAGAAGGCTTCATCCAATAACCTCTGGGCCTTTTTTTCTTGACCGCCTTCATTGAGTAACTCGATCATCAGCAAATGAGAATCCATAAAATAGGGATCCGCTTTCATTACTTGTTCCAGCATTTGGACAAACGAAGGGACTTCAAGGGTATCAGCAAGATCCAAAAGCTCATGATACTCAATCTCTGCAGGTCTGTTTTGGTCGATAAACTCTTTCTTGCTCATAAACGATAGATGGGCGATATCAGGAAGCGTTATAAAGGCTGTGTATTTCGTCCACAATGGCTAAACTTGTGTATACCTCCACAAGTTATCCTAATATAGGACTATGAGCAAATATCTAATGAGTTTTATTAACGGATCCGGCTGATCGTACGCTCTATTTTACTTTTCCTAATCTTATAGAAGCCCCGATACTTCCAATGGGTTGATTGGTGTTCACATTTATGGAAGTATAGACACCCAAAGAGGCAAAAGAAGAAAAAGCAAGAGCGGCCTGCGCTTCAATGGCAAATGCCAGCATGGCTTCCATGGTTTCTTCGAGGTTACCACCGATGAGCTTGCTATACTGATTTCCTGCAATTACAGAAGGCCCGGCACCGGCAGAAAGGAACAGCGATCCGCTTCGATAGGATCTGCCATAAAGAATTCCGATATCCCAGGTATCATTGAAGGGCTCAGAATCGGTTGCCGTTGTCCGAACAGAAAAAACATGCCGGTTATACTCCACAGAGATCCCTATGCTGTTCGCGTGTCCCTGTGTACTGATTCCCTGCGAATACATCCCCCAGAAATAGGTTTCTCCCGGAGAGGGGTCTACACCATGGGTCAATTCTGGCTGAGAAAAAAAGAAGAGTATCAGAACGCTAAGAAAGGGAAGAAACTTCTTGTTCATCATATCAGAAACGCGTGTTAACGATGTTGGCAAAATCGGATCCGAACGTATACGAGATGGCTACAAGTCCACGTAATGAGAAATCGGTGGCAAGCTCTTGCTGCGCCATAAGGATATCTTCCAGTTTTAGTTCACCGGCTCGAAGTGAAAGCTGGTCCTGGACAATATCGAAATCCGTTTGAAAACTAAGGCTTAAGCCTTCGGTCAGTCGTATCGAAAAGCGGGAATATGTCTGAAGCCGTCGCAGGGTGCGGTCATGGAAATAGTGGGATCCAATAACCCCGATATTGATGCTTCCCCAGGGTTTTTGATAACGAGCTCGTGCCTCCAGGCGATGGTTCAGAAGCTGTTCCTGGGTTTTATCAAAAATGGTTACGTCATAATAGTCGACATAGGTATAACCGATGCGATATCTGAAGGTTATCGATTGCCGGGTGGCAATATCATAGGGAAAGAGGCTGTATTCAATGCCTGGCTGTAAACGAAAATTATGTTTGTAATTTCGGTCGTTACGGGTAAGATAGTTTAGAAACAGACCCGCTGACCAATGGTCACCGAGGCTTTTTATAACATAACTATCGATTCCGTGGCGATGGTTGTGGCTAACAGCTGAATTTCCATCGTCTTGGTCGATTTCAGAAAAGGAGTAATTAAAATAAGGACGAAACCGGATTTTCCAGTCATGGGTAACTCGGTCTGCAAAAAAGCCCCATCGTGACTGAAAGTCTCTTTGGTTGCTTTCCATCTCAAGCTGAATCCTTCCTGCGTATACTTCAAATACCCAATTGTTCCAGGGATCGTGAACATCATTAACATACATCTGGTCTTCGCGCAGAGGCTCGTACTGAATTCTGAAGTTTTCTGCCAGAGGTGTTTTCATCATGAAAGGGGCAAGGCCCAGCATAATCGCATCATTGAGGCTGTCCCGGATTTCTGAATTGGTCATATTCCGGTCAATGCTGTGCGTAAACGTATAGTTCATGTTGGAAAAGGCCCTTCTTCCAATATAGCTCAACTCGTATTCACGTCCACCGTTACCTACCCACTGGACGGTTATAAAGAGATGGATATCAGAGGCTTCTGGATCTCTTACGTAGGTGACAAAATCGAGCTCCTGGCGGATATAGTTATAGTCACACTGCTGACAGTCCAGATAAAGCGTAGGCCTGGTGGATACCAGTTTTTTTTCACTTTCAAAAAGGGCTTCTGCCGTACCGGGTAACATAAATATGAGCAAAAAAGAGAGGGTCAGCCCTCTTGCAGATAAAAAGGAAGAAATAATATGACAGAAGGCCTTGACGTACATAAATGTATGCAGCTTAAAAACGATAATTTGACGTTTACGAAATGAACGGTTACAATGTTGAACCCCGGAATAAAGCATGTTTCAGCGCAGAACACTACAAAAACCATGCCGTGGCCTGCTTTCTCCACTTTTAGAACTGCAGAGCTGCTGATATTCAACACGCGCCCTTGGTTTCCCCGTTATCGGCAGTATCAATATTAAATATAAGGCAGGGAAATGTAAAAACCTGTGTCTATTGTCTATAAGAGCCAATAGTTAACCCTGTTTTACAATGTTTGTATATGTTTTGCACAAGGCCGGAGCAGATGTATTTCTTTTTACTACTAAGGCCAGTCGGTCGTTTCGATTACATTGAAACGAAATCTTGTCACGGTCCGTTTATGCCATAAAATATAAAAACACAAAAGATATGGAATATACCCGGTTATACAGTGACTCAAAGGGGGATACGCATTTTGAAACGGTATCGGTTCCCTTGCACAAAGAAGGAATGATTGGCTATTTATCTGAAAAATATCCTGTTTCAGACATCCAGTTTCGGAAGAATGATGCAGGCTACGACTGGGACTATCACACGGCTCCCGCGCGTCAGTTTATTGTACTATTGGACGGAGGAGTCGAAATAACAACGAGCCTGGGTGAAAAGAGGCAATTCAATTCCGGAGAGGTGATCCTGGTTGAGGACGTCACCGGAAAAGGACATAAAACGAAAAATCTGGAGAAAAGAGAACGCAAATCTCTGTTCATCCGGATTTAATGTTTACAGACGGTTTATCATCGAAGCCTGGTAGGCTGCTCCGAATCCATTGTCAATATTGACTACGCTCACACCACTTGCGCAACTGGTGAGCATGCCCAAAAGAGCCGACAGGCCGCCAAAGTTTGCTCCATAGCCAATACTGGTTGGAACGGCTATAACCGGCTTGTCCACAAGTCCTCCGACAATGCTCGGCAATGCACCCTCCATCCCGGCGATGACAATCAAAACCCTCGCTTCACGGATACGATCCAACTGATCAAACAACCGGTGTATTCCGGCAACGCCTACATCAAAAAAGCGCTCGACCTTATTATCAAAAATTTCAGCCGTAACAGCGGCTTCTTCAGCGACAGGCAGGTCGGATGTTCCGGCGGTGACCACAGCAATAGAGGTTTCAGGCATTGCGGGGTTTTTTTGACGCAAGGTGATGCAACGTGCAAGCTCATGGTATTGCAGATCCGGGGAAATAGACTTAACCGCTTGGTATAAGTCCGGGCTGACCCGTGTGGCCAGAATGTTATTGCCTTTTTTTTGTAAGACTTCCAGTATCCCGTTTAGTTGATCGGGAGATTTTCCTTCGCCAAAAACAACTTCCGGATACCCGGTACGGATAGCCCGATGGTGGTCAATTTTGGCATAACCCAATTCCTGATAAGGCAAATCTGATAAACGTGCCTGGGCCTCTTCCGGAGAACGTTTCCCCTTTTTTACATCATCCAAAAGTTGAAGCAGGGTATCTTTATTCATGAATATTGGTTAGTCCTGTTTTTTAATGTTTTTGTCAAGGCTTCCGGTGATATAGCCTTCCAGGTCAATGGTAATATAGGAAAAGCCCAAATCCTTAAAGAATGGAATCAACTGGTTTCGGAGATCAGATTTTGCCGCCTTTTCAATATCGTTCTGTGAGAGTTCTATTCGTGCTGTATCCCCGTGTTTTCGGACACGAACTTCCTCAAAGCCAAGTTTTATAAGAAATTGTTCTGCTTTTTCGATGGATTGGAGCATTTTTATCGATACCGGCGTGTTATACGGTATGCGTGTTAAAAGACAAGTGTTGGAAGGTTTTCTCCATCCCGGAATACCTGCTTTTTTGAGAAGATATCGAATTTCTTCTTTTTTTAACCCGGCTTCGAGAAGCGGACTTCGGACACCAAGCTCTTTGATGGCCTGCATACCGGGCCTGTACTCACCGGTATCATCGGCGTTGGTACCATCAGCCAGAATATTAAACCCGCGCTTTTCCACTTCTTCTTTAAACAGGGTAAATGTACCTGTTTTGCATAAATAGCAACGATCCGGTGGGTTTTCCATCACCTGGGGATCTGTCGGAGGGGCCAGGACGATATGCGGTATGTCCCACTTTTTTGTAAAGGCTGCGGCGTCTTCTATTTCTTCGGCCTGAATGTACGGTTGCTGAACCGTAAGTGCGATGAGTCCGCGTACATCGGCTTCTTTTGCAGCATACAAAAGAAACGTACTGTCCACTCCGCCGGAGTAGGCTACAGCAATGCGGCCTGATTGCTTCAGGTTGTGCTTTAACTGCTCGTATTTCTTTTCAGCGTCATGCATGAATATGGCCGTTTGGCAGAGGATTGTGTGTTTCAGGGATGCAGCTTCTTTTCCAGCTCAGCTGTGATGATCTGATGCACCCGGCTTACGGGCATTTTTTTCTCCGAGGCAATGGCTTTGCAGTCTTCGTACTCGGGCTTCCATCGAATTATTTCATCGCCAAACGAAGACTTTTTGACACGCACAGCGCCGAGCGAGGTTTCGTATGTCTGCATTTCCCGATGCAATACCGTCCGTGATAGTGTCTGATACCGAACTCCGAGGGTAGTGGTGTGTAGAAGAAGCAATCGGGTAAGGGCCTCCTTTTTTTGAACGGGGCTTAGTACACTTAAAAGCACCCCGGGACGGCCCTTTTTCATCATGACCGAAGTCATGTAAACGTCGATGGCACCCTCTGTAAATAGCTCAGACAAAATATGGTCATAGTATTCAGGATTCATGTCATCAATGTTGCATTCAAGTAAAACACAGGTTTCTGCATCGGGTTGTGTTTCCGATGAACGGCCCGTGATGACACGAAGAATGTTTGGGAATTCCGGATCTCTCTGCCCGATGCCATAGGCCGTTTTCTTCGGAATAAAATCGGGGCGTTTTCTGAACTCATCCACGTTTGCAGCTATGATAGCCGCTCCGGTTGGGGTTGTTGCCTCATGGTCTGTGGAGCCCAGAGTGACCGGAATGTTTTTGAGTATTTCCATCGTGGCCGGTGCAGGAACCGGCATGATTCCATGTGCACATCGAACGGTTCCGCTTCCCAGTTCAACCGGTGATGATAAAATCAGATCCGGTTTTAAATATTCGAGGCATATCGCCGCCCCTGTAATGTCTACGATGGAATCGATGGCTCCGACTTCGTGAAAGTGTACTTTTGATACGGGCATCCCGTGAATTTTTGCTTCGGCTTCGGCGATAAGCCGAAACATCTTCATGGCTCTTTCCTTCGTTTTTTCAGGAAGGGTGCTCTTCATGATAATGGATTCGATGTCATGAAGATTACGATGATCGTGATCATGATGATGATGTGTGTGTGCATGGGGATGCGTATGTGCGTTGGGATCGGGATCGTCCAACACAACATCTACACGGGTTCCTTCAATGCTTTTTCTTTGGTCCCGGCAAATATTCAGTGAGTATCCTTCGAGTGGCAGCTTTTTGAGCTCTTTGATGAGAAACTCAGGGTCAACTCCGGCATCAATCATGGCGCCCAGGTGCATATCGCCGGAAATCCCGGCAAAACAGTCATAGTAGAGGATATTCATGATAGAAAATGATATAAGAGTGTTAAGAGTAAGTGAACATGCTATTTGGGTTGCAGGGACACCTGTTGATACTAATTAAAAGATTAATCAGAATAACTCATGAATAAAACGATTATGATAGGATAAGGCGAAAAAAATACAACATTTAACAAGCGTTTATATGAGGCTGTTATTTAGACGGAGTATAAATTTTTGGTTTTAATAAGGTTTTACAATGTGCCGGGCGTTATTCTTTTAACTTAAACGTATATAAGATGAGGTATTATTAAAAGAATTAAGTTGCAGAATCGTCGGAGTGGGTTTTCCGGCGGAGAAATCGCATTATTGTTTTAACCCTGTGATGTCTGTAAAGCATAACAAGGTGTCATAGATGTCCTGCTTTTCCGATTAGGAAAAAAGCACTTTCCCGGGATCGGAACCAGGCCGTATTCAGAGATACTCACAACCTATTAACATATCTACGATGAAACGAAAAGAATTTATTCTTAAAAGTATTGGTGCCGGAGTGCTTATGGGCTCAGCAGCCACTCTGGGGAAATACTCAAATGTGTTTGCTGCAGCGGATAACGATCTGCCTTATGATTTGGTCGCTGTAAGAGGTGGTTCTGCACCAGCTATGTTTGACCGTGGAATTGCAGCACTTGGCGGAATGGGCAAGTTTGTAAAAGAAGGGCAAACCGTGGTAGTCAAGCCGAATATTGGGTGGGACAGAACTCCTGAAATGGGGGCTAATACCAATCCTGAGCTTGTTGGGCGAATTATTGAGCATTGTTTTGAAGCGGGTGCAAGCAGAGTCAGCGTGTTTGACCATACCTGTGATGAGTGGCGGGCATCCTATCGTAACAGTGGCATTGAAAAAGCGGCCACCGATGCCGGAGCACGGGTCGTTCCCGGCAACTCAGAACGCTATTATCATGATATCACCATTCCGCAAGGCCGGCGGCTGAAAGCGGCAAAAGAGCATGAACTTCTACTTCAATCCGATGTATTCATCAATGTGCCGGTGCTAAAGCATCATGGTGGTGCCTCAATTACCGTGGCAATGAAAAACCTGATGGGTAATATTTGGGATCGTCGCTATTATCATCAAAACGACCTTCATCAGTGTATCACCGACTACGCAACCTACCGGAAGCCCGATCTTAACATAGTGGATGCCTATCGGGTGATGATGCGGAACGGTCCAAGAGGAATTTCTGAAGAGGATGTGGTATTAATGGAGGCACAGGTCATCTCATCCGACATGGTTGCTGCCGATGCCGCTTCATCTCTTATGTTTGGAATGCAGCCCAATGAAGTAGGGCATATACGACTTGGAGAAGAAATGGGTGTGGGAACCATGAATCTTGAAAGCCTGAATATCAGCAGGCTCAGAATGTAATCGAAGGATAACAGGTCGTGATACATGCGTAACAAGTTGCTGAAGTGGGGCCGTGTTGTGGTCTCACTCCTTTTTTTGACCGTACTTACATGGGCCTTTCTGGATTTTTCCGGAAGCCTGTCCGTTGCCTTGGTCAACGGTTTTACCTGGGTGCAGTTTATTCCATCCTTGCTAAACTTCCTGACACTTTTTGGTCTGGCTGCCACAGGTTTTGTCGTGGTTATGGCGGTCACTCTTATCTACGGACGCGTGTACTGTTCAACCGTTTGCCCTCTGGGTGTTCTGCAGGATGTTATCTCGTCTTTTTCCAAATTCTACACGGCAAAGATTCGAAAAAGAAGAAATCGATACCGCCCGTCGGAACCTCAAAATCTGCTTCGTTACTCTATTCTTGCTGTCACCGTCCTCTTTTTTCTTTTTGGAAGTGTCTTTTTTCTAAATCTTCTGGATCCTTTCAGTCTTTTTGGAAAAATATTCTCCGGACTGGTCCGGCCCGTGTATTATGGTGCCAACAACCTGCTTGCAGATGTGTTTCAAAGCTTTGGGAACTATCGCTTTTACCATGTGGAAACGCGCAGTCAAACCCTTTTGCCCCTGGTATTTCCAGCACTTATGCTGGGAGTGCTCTTGTGGCTTGCTTTCAGTCGGGGACGCCTTTATTGCAATACCGTTTGTCCGGTAGGAACGTTTCTGGGTTTTTTGTCACGTTACTCCATGTATCGGATTGAAATTGATGATGCGCTGTGTAACCATTGTGCAAAGTGTTCTTTGAACTGCAAGGCCGAGTGCATAGACCTAAAAAGCAATGAAATCGATTTCAGCCGGTGTGTGGGATGCTTTAATTGCCTGAATGTTTGTTCAAAACAGGGAATTGGGTATAAGAACAAATGGTTTTCCTCTGAACAGAAGGCCGAAGAAAAGGAAGAAAAGCCTCTGATTGCGACCGGTAATGAAACCATGTTTTCCTCTGACCCAAAAGAGAATGATGCCGGCAGGAAAGGCTTTCTCTTTCAGCTCGTGGCTTATGTTTTTGGCTATGCAGCAGCATCCAGGGCGCTTAGATCCGACGCATTTGCACAGGATATGGAACGAAGGGATGATCTGGATGTTGTAGTTACGCAACCCTCCACCATCCCTGAGAACAAAAATTTTGCTGTTTCGCCACCCGGATCCAAAAGCCTGAAGCACTTTACGGATACCTGTACGGCATGTCAGCTTTGTGTCAGTGTGTGTCCGACTCGTGTACTTCAGCCTTCTTTTCTGGAATATGGCTTCAGTGGAATGATGCAGCCCCGGCTGGATTTTCACGCGAGTTTTTGCAATTTCGATTGTATCGCCTGCACGGAGATTTGCCCCACAGGTGCTATTTTGCCACTAACTGTTGAAGAAAAACATGTTGCACAAATAGGGGTTGTGCGCTTGGAACTGGATAATTGTGTGGTGAAAGTAGAAGGGACGGCCTGTGGAGCATGCGCGGAGCATTGTCCGACTCAGGCGGTTCGTATGGTTCCCTATCAGGATGGGTTGACGATACCGGAGATTGTTCCAGAGCAATGCATTGGATGTGGAGCTTGTGAGTATATTTGTCCAACACGTCCGTATCGGGCCATTTACATCGATGGAAATAAAGTGCATGCTCAAGCAGTTCCCCCGGAGATAGAAAAGCTCGATTTTGAACCCGACGATGATTTCCCGTTTTAGGAATCAGAGGCTTTCCGGAACAACAAGCTGGCCGCATCCGGCTTCAATATCGTCTCCGCGGCTTCTTCGCACGGTAGCCCGAACGCCCTGTTTTTTAAGCTGAGCCATAAAGGCTTGCAATCGACTTTCTTTCGCCCGATAGTAGGAAACGCCCTCTACATGATTGTACATGATGATATTGATTTTTGAGGGTACCCATCGCGAAATCTTTGCCAGTTTCCTGGCGTCTTCAACAGAGTCATTAAACTGATCAAAAAGAAGATATTCGTAGGTAATATGCTTCTTGCTTTTCTGATAATAGGCGGTAATAGCATCACGCAGGGAAGCCAGATCCATTTTTTTATTAATAGGCATGATTTCATTGCGTTTGGCATCATCGGCGGCGTGGAGGGATACTGCAAGATTCCAGGGGCATTCGTCTTCGGTATACCGGCGAATCTGCTTGGGGAGTCCGACGGTTGATATGGTGATTCGCTTTGGAGAAAGATGCAGTCCGCGTGTGTCTGATAAGATACTGGCAGAATCGATTACAGGCTGGTAGTTGTGGAAGGGTTCGCCCATTCCCATATAGACAATATTGTTGATTCTTTTTCCATATTCTTTTTCTACAAAACTATTTATTGAAAGTACTTGCCCGGTAATTTCTCCAATACTTAAGTTCCGCTTTAAACCCATCTTTCCGGTGGCACAAAAGCGGCATCCGAAGAGACATCCCACCTGAGACGAAACACAAACCGTGAGCCGGTCAGCTACGCCATCGGGATAGAATTCAGGGATGAGCACCGATTCGACCAAATGTCCGTCAAATAGACGAAAGAGCCACTTTCTGGTACCGTCTTTCGAGGAGTGAACCGCCTCTTCCTGTACGCCTTTAAGCTCGGCCGTTTCAGAAAGGGTACTTCTCAGTACCTTGGGAAGGTTGGTCATGGCTTCAAAGGTGGCTGCATTTTTGAGATAGATCCACTCGAAAAGCTGATCTGCCCTGTAACGTTCCAGTCCGGCCGATCGACAAAAGCCGGCCAGTTCTTCTTTATTTAAAGCAGACAAATTAATTTTTTCAGAAGAAGGGGCCTTATTCATGAATGATGAGGAGTGAGTTGGGGTAATCTATGGTGATACGGGTATGTTGAAAGGCATCCGGTCCGAGAGCTCCGGAAACGGGTTTATCTGTGAACGCAGAAAACCAGTCCTCGAACACCTCGTCCCGTCGGACAGCAAAGCGGACATTGGTGGCAAGATATGAGCCGAACCGGACGGAAGGGACTTCAATGATATCACTTCCATAATAACGGTCGGCTTCTTCATATATGATCCAGTCAGGATTCTCAGAAACCCATTTTTGATACATTGATTCAGAAATGAGTCCTGCCGGAATATGTTTTTTGGGAGCATTCAGCTGTGTCAGGGCCGGATCCGACAGAACGATGCTTCCACCGGTTTTTAGAATAAGAGAAAGGGTGTCTTTAGCAACGATGGCATCCAGACGGGCAAAATGATACGCACGTTCATCTCCCTCTTTTCGAAAATGAAGAGGGGTGGTGCTGTCATTGTTTCTTTCAGAAATCTCCGGATATGATGGGTTTAGAATTAGTTCTTCCCGAACATAATCAATGGTCCATATTCTGTCTGCAAACCACGTTACTCCCAAAATGCCATCGGCTTCTCCAAGGATATCTTCGTGATGTGGGGGCTTACGGTGATCCGGCCGAACGGGTATCAATCCATCGGATATGAGCGGGGGAGGCAGAGATGTATCATCGAGTGATGTGGGTAAGAAAGCGACCTGTTGCACCTGTCCGTTTATATGAATTGAGCTGGTAACAAGGCCAAGGGATTCTACGGAAGCCTGATAGATTAAAGTGGACTCTGCAGAATCAGTAAAAAATCGTAAGGTATCATGGTCGGTAGTTACCGCTTCCAAAAAGATTCTGCCTTCAGAAAAAACGGCAGGCATTGTCAGCGCTTCGGACGCACTTCCATTTTCTGATGTTAGAGATTCCGAAGAAGAGCATGCAACAGTCAGAGCCAGTATTATCCCCACAAAAAGCGGTAGTTTCCATTGAGTACGGTGCATAATCAACCATAAATTTATATGTCAGAATGAACCGTGGAAATCTATGAAGAATATTACAAGGAAACCGCACGATTTCTAACATCCGGTCCGGAAAGCAGGCGTGGGGCCATGCTTTCGGACGGATTCATAATGCCCTTAAACAGCGAATGATCCCAAAGATCAGTTTTTTAGCCGTGCCGTCAGGTTAATTTTCGCACCGGCTAACACTTTCGAAACAGGACAGTTTTTTTTCGCTCCTTCAGCAAACGTCAGAAAGGTATCCTCGTCGATACCTGGGATATGAGCATCGCAATCCAGGTCAATTTCTGAAATACTGAACCCGGAATCATCTTTAACAAGATGAACCGTCGCATCTGTTTTAACCGATTCCGGATTGTAACCACTTTTTCCCAGTTCGGCAGAAAGAGCCATGGAAAAACACCCGGCATGAGCGGCTGCTATCAATTCCTCCGGGTTGGTTCCGGCTTCATTTTCAAATCGGGTGGAAAACGAGTATAATCCCTGAAAGGCACCGCTTTCAAGAGCAACGGTTCCGTTACCATCCTGCAAAGTTCCTTTCCATTCGGCATTGGCTTTTCTTTTAGGCATAAAATTCTCCGGTTTATGATGAGTTTATGAGATAGATGATTCCGGCAAGAAAAATCAACAGCTTCACTGGCCGGCATCTGTTAAGAGGTTCATATTCATAACGGGAAATATTTGGAACTCCCGATATACTATGTGCATCCTCTTGTGTATCTCATAACACAATACATACCCTTATTCATTCCGATGCTCGTCACGGAGTAAATCGTTAACGGTTTTCACCGGATTGAAGGTGTTAGCCGGGGCCTCCACAAATACGGAGTTCCAATAGGCCATACTTCCGTTCCATAAACCGGGAAGTTCAAGTGCCTTGAGTTCCTTTCCTTCGTAAGATTTAACAGAGATAAAGCCGGTATCCGGATTTCGGAATTGCTTAAGATTAAAAGGTTTGCCACGAAAATCCCGAAGTGAACACACCAAATCCGTCGGATTAAAATGAGTGGAGGATTGAAATACCTTTTTCTGAACAGGGTCGTCGTGATTAATTTGCGCATCTTCAACAATTTGAAGAGACGGAGAACCCTCTTTTTCCTGCACAAAGAAAGGTCCGCCACCGGGTTCTTCCTCATTTTTCACCATTATGCAGACCCTGAGAGGGCAATTTAGCCGGTCAAAAAGCCATTGGGCATGTTTTTCTGGTGTTGAACCGGCGGATTCAGGAAGTTTAGTATGAAAAGTTGATTCAATAAACTCAGTAATTTCATTCAGAATGATGGGTTGATTATTACCCGAATCGAGTTCTTTCAGAAAATGAAAAATTCGATCCTGCAACGCCAGAAGATAGCCCCCGATCAGCTTTTTATAGTAATACGTCGTTTTTTTAAGCCGATCCGGAACGATGTTGTCGATATTCTTAATATAGACCAAATCACCTTTGAGCTCTTCCAGATTGGCCAGCAAGGCTCCATGTCCACCCGGACGAAATACGGGCTGCCCGTTCTCATCCAAAAAGGGCTCATTGTCCGGGGTAGCGGCAATTGTATCGGTTTCAGGTTTTTGGAAAGAGGTTTCAACCAGCAATCGGGTGGATTCGTTTTCATAGCGGCTCCTTACCTGCTCCAGTTTTTTGTAAAAAGCTTCCTCATGCTCCGGTGATATCGTGAAATGAATGCGTACATCTCCATTTTCAGGCTTCGTATGTTCTATAGCTTCAACAATATGCTCTTCCATAGGGGTACGCGCATGTCCGGGATATGCATGGAAGGGGATCAAAGCCTTTGGAAGGGTTCCCAGCGCCAATCCATCCTCATCCAAAACAGCCGAAAGCAGCGTTTTGTATGATCCTTCTTCGATCACCTGAAAGACGTTAGTCCCCTTTTTCTCCAGTACAGCATTTAGGTCATCATAGAAGGCAAAGGACGCTATCTCATCCAGAAACTGTTTTGTGAATTGAACCTCTTCGTCCTCCGGATGTTGCTCAAAGTACTCTTTGGAGAGCTTCTCCCGGGAGTTGAGCATAGACTGCAAGGTTTTGAACATTCGTGATGCCGCTCCGGAAGCCGGGACAAATTTCATTGTTCGGCCTTCTTTTTGTGCCTGACGATAGCGTTCAAGTAAGTAAGGATGATCCTGATCCGGAACTCTGATAATCCCATCGCCGATAGTGGCGGGCCGAATGACATTCAGAGTGGGAAAACCCTTTCTGAAGCGTTCAAGCTGGCTTTGTATTTCGGTTTCGGAAATTCCCTTCTCACGGATTTGTTCTTGAAGTGCCGGAGACAAAGAGTCAAATGTATTCATATAAGATGGTTAAACAGTTTGATGGTTATGCAGACGTTGTCTATTTGAATATAAATAACAAAACAATGGATGTCAGTTTTACTGATGGTTGAGGTTGCATCTGAGGACCGTAAGACATGAGTCCAGGAAGTTTTTAGGAATTGGACTTTCGTACCCGGGTTTGTGACCAGGAATCGTGATGTGCTCTTTTCACATTGAAACGGAACAAATGGTTGAAGTACCTGCTTTGATGAAAAATGCCCGGAAAAAGCCGAAATCAAGGGTTTTTAGGGATTTCAGCAGTAATGGTAGTCCCGGAGTCCATTTTAGAGTCAATCCAAAATCGCCCGTTCAGTTTTTTGGTCACATAATAGGCTTTTGTAAGTCCAAACCCGCCACCTTTGGTGTCTTTGTGCAAAACATTTCGCGCACGAAATCCAAACTCAACAACATGCTCAAATTGATCTTCCGGGATACCAAATCCATTATCTTTCACCTGCATAATTAAGCGGTTTGGCTCTTCTTTCAATCGGGCATGTATCGTACCTCCTGGTGGAGTGTACTTACGGGAATTTGCAATCAAATCCTGAAAAGATTGCAGTATCACAAGGGGCAATGTCATCTCGGAACCGTTGTAACCAGAGATATCTATATCCACAAGATAGTCATTCTCTTTTTGATGTTCTTTCTTATAACTGACTCCAAATCGTTTTTTGCTGTTTTTAACCATAGCTTCCAGCAGTTCCAGGCATGTATCGCGAACATCAGAAGAACTCATGGTGATCCATTCGTCATCGTTACCGGAACGAAGTAACAATTCTCTGACACGAACATGGATGACCCTGAAAATGGATCGAATATTATTTCTTGAAGATTCGAGTTTTTTGGAAACTTCTTCTGAAAGCACGGTATCAGCGGTATGCAGCGTATATTCTTCCTCTATATACGATTGAAACTCCAACATTTGATGAGTTGTAATGATGGTGGGGCTATTTTCAGCAAGCGTTTCAATCATTTTTTTCACTACTCCAAGGCATCCTTCAAACGCAACTCCTCCCACCATGGTTTTCATGCGTAGCAACTCTTCTTGAAGTACCGTCAGAATATTCAGGAACCCATGCATGTCAAGGAGCCGTTTTTGCTCCTCAGACAAATTCAAAGGCATCGTTATTTCTTTTTTCATTCCGGAAATCGGACTGTCAGATGGTTGTTGCGAGAAGATATAGTAGCTATACGGTACTCATCTGAATCGCTTATCCGATTATTTTTCACTGAATAAATTTGTGTCAAATAATTTACTGACAATCAATTAGTGTGTATGAAGCCCAGGGGTTGTTAAAAAAATATCATGACTTCGGGAATTTTTTTTGCCGCTTTGTGTTTTGGCTTTTGCGCGGGTTGAGTTCGAAGGCATCCCGCACGAATCTTTCAACGCTAACAAAAAACCGAAGTCATGATATCAAGGAAAACAGTAATTTCTACCATTGGAGCGCTTTTTGCATCCGCACTGCTTTTGGTGCTGGCGCCAAACCCGCTCTTCTCTCAAAATAATGAACCTGACCTGACGAATGCAAGCACTTCAACCGCCCGTGCACAAATCATTCATAACTCTGCCGATCCTGCGGCTGCAGTCGTGGATGTGTATGTAAACGGTGACTTGTTCTATGATAGTCTTGCGTTCCGTGCTGCCACTCCATTTGTGGATGTACCTGCTGAAACCGAGCTGACC
>JASCXY010000140.1 GCA_030012235.1 Balneolaceae bacterium ANBcel3
AAAACGAATCCGATATGATCCAGCCGAAACTGTATTCTTTTCTTATCCGGCAGTTCTGTAATGTTGGTTCCGTTGACCATAACATGTCCGGAGGTGGGCTTATCCAACCCGCCCAGCATATTTAAAAGGGTCGTTTTCCCTGAACCTGACGGCCCGACAATGGATGTGAACTCACCCTGTTGGATTTCGATGCTCACTTCCCGAAGGGCATGTACCGGAATGGTGTCCGGATTATAAATTTTGGATAATTTTTCTGTTTTAATAACCGACATCGTTTTACAGATTTAGGTGAATGAAAAAGTTATTCTCGTGCCGCTTCTATGGGATTCAGCCGGATGGCTTTGATTCCAGGGTATACCGAAGCTCCAAAAACAGCGATCAGGACGATCAGCGTAACCATAAAGTAATCGAATCCTCCTAAAGCCGGGTAAATAACGGTATCTATACCAAATTCGGCCAGGCCGTCTCCAAAAACAGACAAGTCAATTCCTCTGTCAGAAAGCCAGTAGATCGTCAGCCATCCCAGGGCGAGGCCCGTCAAAGCTCCGCTGAAACTCAACATAACCGACTCAATGAGAATCATAAAAAATACCCTGGCTCTGCTCATTCCAACAGATAAGAGCATTCCAAGCTCACGGGTTCGTTCGAATATGGCCATCAGCATGGTATTGAGTATCCCAAATGCCAGTGCCAGCATAATCACCGCCATGATAATGTATAACATGATGCCAATCATATCCGTCAAATAGCGCAGTTCCGGAGAAAGCTGATACCATGTCTGAGCTGAAATCAGTGGAAAGGCCTCATTGATGCTTTCCACAACCGATGCCACATCCTCCCGATCATACACACTCATCACCATTTCATGAATGAGGTGCTCATCGCCCAGCAATCCGGCCAAATCCTCCCGTTTGACAAACACATTGTACTCATCAAAATCACCAGATGCCGTCTTGAAGATACCTGCAATCGTAAACGAAGCAGAGGTAATGTCGTTATGAATATCCTGAAATTGAAGCACAAGCCGCTCATGCACCTCTAAATTCAGCTTTTGGGCAAGGCGTTCACCGATGGCCACGGGGTAACGCACATCATCCGGAAGAAACTCCCCTTCCCGGATCTCATTGTGTAGGGTAGTCACCTTAATTTCTGATGCAGGATTCACCC
This sequence comes from Balneolaceae bacterium ANBcel3, assembly GCA_030012235.1. GTDB lineage: Bacteria > Bacteroidota > Rhodothermia > Balneolales > Natronogracilivirgulaceae > JASCXY01. The sequence continues at coordinate 1,168 of JASCXY010000140.1, forward strand.
CCCGTATGCGTACTCCGGAGGTAGTTACGGCCGACCGTGCCATTCCATCGGAAAGCGTTCTGACCGAATGATTTTCTATTTTTGGATTAGATTCAAGCCATTGGAGAATCTCATCGGCCTCCGGAACCGACATCTGTGGCTCCCGCTCTGTCCGATATTCCGGGTGATGTATCTGTGCATGGGTAAGTTCGGTGCCAATCACATACTCTATACGCTGATTGATCATGCCGTTCCCCCATCCGGAAGTCACGATTCCCGCCCATAATCCACCGACAATAGCTGCAAGGAGGACACTGCTTCGGGCCGGATGCCGCCAGATATTTCTCCATGAAACGATCCATAGTAGTTTCATATCAAGACCTCGCCGCTTCTAAAATGTCCATTCTGTAAATTTTAAAAACAGGATATAAACTGATCACCATCGCTATCAAAAACACGATAATCAGCTGATTGTAAAACAAATCGGGTGCCAGCGAAAACGGGAGGATGGGCTCAAACCCAAAATCCAGTACCGCTTCAGCCGCATCGCCGGTCAGGGTTATCGGATTATTATAGAAATACAGCAGAATCAGAAACGAGGCCGCCATACCCCCAATAAGGCCCACAAAACTGATCATCAGAATTTCAAGAAAAGCCACTTTGGCCAGCTCCTTTCGCTGCATCCCGACCGATAAAAGAACTCCATATTCACGGCTCCGCTCCAGAGTCATCGTTAATATCGTTCCGAACAACCCCAGTGCGATCACCATATACAATATTCCGGATATTACATATTGCCCTGCATTATCAAACTCAATCGCCTGAAGCAGCTCCGGCATCAGTTCCGGCCATGTTTTCACCGTCCGCTCATCGCCCTCATCAAGTCTGCTGCGAATTCCAGCAGCAACCGCTTCCACCTGGCGAATCTGCTCCGGGGTGACCAGAAGAGAGGTCACGTGTTCCTCGGCGGATAATAACCACTGCGCATCTTCCAACGAAAGATAGACGATTTGGTTATTCAATTCGGTTATCGGATGTGCAACCAGCCCGGAGACAGGGAACAATCCGGCGGCTGTCATTCCAAAACGGCCCTGACCCAATAAAACGAGGGTATCCCCGATTTCCAGTCGAAGCCGGCCGGCAAGGCCTTTTCCGAGTACTGCGGTTCCATCACCCGGTTCAAAAAAGCGCCCGCTGTCCAGTCTGGAGGTAATTTCATTCAGGGCATCCTCTTTCTCCAGATCGATGCCCATAACCAGTGCACCCCGCGTAATTTCCTCTCCCGAGGCCAGCATAAAGGCCTCTATTCTCGGGGTAAAAGCCTGAATTCTATGATCATCCCCTCTAAACACCTCCCGGATGTCCGAAGTATACTCCATCGCATTATCCAGAGAAGCCTCCTCCTTAAACCGGTAATCCTGGATTTGGATAAAACCGGTATGGAACCGTGCCATGTTGTCGATCATCTGATCATGCGAACCACGGTTCATTGATTGAGGAAAAATGGCAAAGATAACGGCAAACATAACCGAAGCCGCCGTAATCAGCGTTCGCCGCTTATTTCTCCAAATATTTCTCCACGCTAGTTTTATAAACAACATCATGGATGTATCCTGTTATAAGTTATTTCAAACACTTCGCAAGCCAGGCCACCCGGCTCTAAAATCTCCGGACAGAAATCCGGCTGCCGGCTATCGAACCCGGCGCATATTCTGCTGAGTGAAATAAGATTCACTGATATCGATCCCGAAACCCATTTCAGAGTATGTAATAATGGTTTTATGCCCCTCTTTGTCCTCCGGAGTGAGCGTAAAACGTGTCGGGATAATCCGGTCTCCAACATCCCGGATCTCATCCAGTTCGATGACATTTTTAAGCTGCTCCCTTTGATCATAATTCTCAATCCGAAGCTGCATAAAATTCTCTTTAGAGACCCATACGATCACCTTTCCCCAAACCACCGGAGTATCCGGTTTGGGAATCATTTCAACAACATAGCACTCATGATCCCGGATCGTTTCCGTCCGAAGCAAGGTATGCTCATAGTCCTCCACCACAGAACTCTCTCTCACCAGGTCATCGTTCGTAAAATCCGATCCCATCCACGACTCCGACATCATAGATGGAGGCATTTTAATCGTCCGGTCAATTGAAGGAACATAATTCCATACCTCATTTCCACGCTTCAAAAAGGTGGTTCCCTGATCTCGTGAAGGAGCCGTAATCAATATCAGAGAATAATCCTGGCCAAGCGACCACGCCCGCATAGAGACTTCCCTTGTAAACCTTGGACGCTCTATCGTCATGGTCATTTCAGAAAAACTCGATTCGCCTCTCATGGTCTGATCCATCCGCCGGATGATTTCCTGAGCATCCATGGCATAGGCCTGCGTACACATCACAACCAACATGAAGCTTACAACCCATATTTGTTTCATTTTTCTATCCTTTTAATCGTTCATCCTGTAAAACAACCCTATTCTTCATTCCTTTGACGCTTTTCGTTTATCCAAAAATGCGTTTCGGGCATTCACTTTATTTTCGTCCCACTTTTCAAGAAGCGCCACCATCTCATGACCGATCCAATCGTAAAATGCCGCCGTATCCACCAGCCAATCAGCCATACCATCGGATCTTTTTTTGAGGTCCAGCGCCCGGGTCAAAGTATCTGAAAACAGCGAGAATAATTGAATTCGCTGTTTTAATAACTCGATAATGGATAAATCTGCAGCCCGATAAAACGTTTTTCGTTCTCCGGGCAATCCAATTTTTTTCACAAAACCAACTTGTTCCAGTTGTTTTGTGGACATGCTTATGCTTCCTCTGCTAACCTGAATGGCATCGCACAGTTCATCAAAAGAGACATCATCCTTATCACACACCATCAGGTATCCCATAACCCGCCCTGCCATGCGGGTCATGCCCATCTTTTCAAAGACCAACCCGGCCTCTTCAATATATTCCTGAATTTCTTTATCCATTTGATTCTCCATAACTACGTTCTGTTACAATGCCTATTCTGATTACTATTACGGACTCCCTTATTCCGGAAGCCCCTGATGACCGCCAATCTGAACGTAATATATACACAAATTTTATTTTGTTCAATCATTTTTGAACATATTATACTTTTAATAGTAACGGATTGTTTCAAATTATTTTATGAGTTCTCATGGCCATATACGTATGTGTTTATACCACAATGATATATCCTGATATTTTTGATAAACATCATAGTGAAATTGAAGTTCTGATTGTTTTTATTCTATTTCACTTCATACTCTCACGCCTCAAAAAAAAACACCACATTTCATTGTGGTATTGAAACAACGAACATCTTAATACGTAAAGCAACAGCATCATATTCTTGTAGTTCACTGCATATTCTAAACCATCATACCTATGAAATCTATCTTAAAACCTCTGATGATAGCATCTATCATGCTTTTACTGGCGGGCGGACAAGCCGTGCAAAGCCAGGGTATTCAAACCTTAATTAGCGGGAATGTTCGTCACGGTGGATTTGGAGGGCCGGTCGTAAAATTCGGCTCGATCGATGAAGAGCTGGCTGTATGGGTTGGAGGCCGTGGTGGCTGGATCATAAAAATAGATAATGCGCACAGTATATCCTTAGGAGGCGGCGGGTACGGCCTGGTTACAGATCACCTGATGCCAATTCAACAAAACCTCTCTTCGAATACAGAACTGGCATCCATTGGATACGGTGGTATTGAAGTCGAATATGCTCATAAACCGAATCAGGTTCTTCACTGGTCGGTTTCGAGCCTGATCGGTGCCGGTGGAATTACGATCCGGGACAAGCATTATGAAACTTTTTCCACCGATGAAGCCAGTGCTTTTTTTGCATTTGAACCGGGCTTTCATGCCGTAGTAAATATGACTACGTATTTCCGGATCGGGTTAGGCGTATCTTATCTCTTCACCAATGGTATTGAAAAAGGCGGGTTGTCGGACAGCGATATTTCGGGGCCCAAAGCACAGATAAGCCTGCGTTTCGGTTCATTTTAGGTGATTCCGGATAGTCAGGAAGGTGACCGGCCTAGACTGTGTCAGCCGTAGCCTTGTTCTTTTTCTGAGACAAGAGGCGCTCATACTCCATGAAAAGGCGGTCAAAGTGATCGTCCATGGTACCGATGCTTTTTTCAGCCGCTTTGGTACATGCTTCAACCATAGTCTGCCTGTCACGTTCAACTAACCGTAACAGCGCCTCTGCCATACCGGCCGGATCGCCAGCTTCATACTCCTCTGAATAGGCCGGATCGGCCAGGTCTCCGGCTCCTCCGGAGTTCGGCACAACCACCGGAATGCCACTGCAAATGGCCTCTGCAACTACGAGTCCATAAGTTTCGGCTGCAGAACCGTGGACAAAATAATCCACACTGGAAAGAATGTTAGCGAGTTCTTCACGATTAGAGGTAAATCCCATTAATTTCAGGTGGGGAATCCCTTTTGCCTGTCGTTCTACCAACCAGCGAAAAGGTCCGTCACCGAAAATCATCAGTCCCATTTTTTTCTTTTGCGAGGCTATTTTGAATCCTTCGAAAAGGGTCCCATGTCTTTTTTCGGGATGATGTCGTCCGATTCCCATAAGCAGCATCGCATCTTCAGGCAGCCCTAATTCTTCCAATAATTTTTTCCGAAGCTTCGGATCTCTCCGGTCCGTGGACGAAAAAGTTTTATCTATTCCGAAAGGAACCGGAAGTGGATTATGGACACCAAAGGCCGCCAATCGGTGTGCCAGCCAGTCGCCGCTTACGACTGTAGCATCAAACTTCCGGCTCAGCCGTCTCAAGTATCTCCAGTAAAGATAAAAGAGCCTGTCTACATTGGAGTAAGACATGAGTTTCCCCAGTATCGTATGAGGGTAGACAGCTACGGGATCCTGATGAAAGATAAACGTTTTGACGGCATCACCTTTCCAGCGGGAGGCAAACCATCCTCCTGTCCATGGAGATGATCCCTCTATAATGTCCGGTTTTTCACGATCCAGAATCTCATGAACCAGTTTTTCCCGCCAGAGAATATAATACCGTTTATCCACCGGCAAAGCGGGTCCCGGTACCCAGATCACCCGTCCACCATGGCGTTTTTCTTCGCCAGACGTCGGGCCCGGGGCAATTACCACAATTTCATGGCCTGCTTTGGAGCCTGCCATGAGCTTCTGGTTGATGTAGGTTTTTACCCCACCCCCCTGATCTGCATAAAATTCAGCGACATCAACAATTTTCATAACCTTCGGAATAAAAGTACCTGAAATTATGGCAGATCAAGATATAATACAATGCAAGGATGTTTTTTTTTAAATCAGCCCGGGTAGGACGATGAGATGTATTGGCGGAGGTTTTCAATTTCTACTTTTTGTTCTTCCATCACCGCTTTCACGACATCTCCGATCGAGATAATCCCGGAAAGCTTTTTATCCTCATCCAATACAGGAAGGTGACGGATCTTTTTGCCTGACATGATCGCCATGCATTCCTGCAAAGAATAGTCCGGAGTTATGCAAAGAACCTCCCGCGTCATAATATGGCTTACCGGTGTTTCCTTTGAT
>JASCXY010000141.1 GCA_030012235.1 Balneolaceae bacterium ANBcel3
AGAGAACGCTCTACTTCCACTGTGAAATCTACGTGACCCGGAGTATCAATAACATTAATCCGATGGTCATCCCAAAAACAGGTAGTTGCAGCAGATGTAATTGTGATACCGCGTTCTTTTTCCTGCTCCATCCAGTCCATGGTCGCGGCTCCATCATGTGTTTCACCCAAACGGTGACTGATACCGGTATAAAAAAGTATCCTTTCAGAAATCGTGGTCTTACCGGCATCAATATGTGCCATAATACCGATGTTTCTCGTCTTACGGATCTGTTCTTCTATCTTGCTATTGCTTTGCGTGCTAACTGACATTGTCTGTAATTAAAAATTCGTACTAAAACCTAAAATGTGCGAAAGCTTTGTTCGCCTCAGCCATACGATGTGTATCGTCTTTTTTGCGCACAGCGCCACCTTCATTATTGGCTGCATCCATTATTTCTCTTGCCAGACGAGCAGACATTGATTTGTCGTTTCTGGCTTTTGCAGACCGAATAAGCCAGCGCATGCTCAGCGCAGTACTTCTTTCAGGCCTAACTTCAATCGGCACCTGGTAGGTTGATCCCCCAACTCTTCGGCTTTTCACTTCAATAACAGGCGCTGTATTATTCAGAGCCTCTTTAAAAACATCAATCCCGATTTTTCCAGTTTTTTCTTCAATTACCGAAAAAGCCTGTTTCAAGATTTTCCGAGCCGTTGTTTTTTTCCCATCCTTCATCAGACAGTTAATGAACCTTGATACGGATTTATCAGAGAAATCCGGATCCGGCTTTACTATTCTTTTTTCGGCACTTCTTCTTCGCATTGGTCAAATAACTAAGTCGTTAACATTACTAAACCCTATTGCTTGGGGCGCTTTGCACCGTACAAGCTTCTTCTTTGACGCCTTTCGTCAACGCCGGCAGTATCAAGCGCACCACGAATAATGTGATACCTTACTCCAGGCAAATCCTTAACCCGCCCTCCACGAATCAACACAATACTGTGCTCTTGCAGATTGTGGCCTTCACCAGGAATATAAGCGGTAACTTCTATTCCGTTTGTCAATCTTACACGGGCAACTTTACGCAAAGCCGAATTCGGCTTCTTTGGTGTTGTGGTATAAACACGGGTACAAACCCCTCTTTTCTGCGGGCAGTCTTGTAGCGCAGGAGCTGTAGTTTTCTTAACTTTACTTTGTCTGCCTTTACGGATTAACTGCTGTATCGTTGGCACTGTTTTAAATTTGTTTTGTAATGGATGTTAAAGAGTTTGCAAATATATGGAATGACCCCCCTCTATTGCAACTTTTATTATCGAATATTTTATGATATTTCGATTTCCTTTTAAAAAACACCCATTAGGCCCGCTCGATCCTTCTCGAACACCCTTAAAATAACACAACTGATATATAACGGTATAACAATTGATCATTACGGATATACCAGGAATTAGTACAGCCAGAGCAAAAGCTCTGCAACAGTCCGACATCCTCACTGCGGAAGATCTCGCCTTTTTTTTTCCTCGAATTTATATAGATAAAAGACGAATTGTCCCCATTGGACAACTGGCCGGACAAGGAGAAAAGGTTACTGTAACCGGCCGGGTACATGCTTTACAGGAAGCTGGTTTTGGCCGAAAAAAACGTCTTGAAGTTATCCTGGCTGATCAAACTGGCCAACTTAAGGGAGTATGGTTCAAACGAATAGATTATTTCAGGAAAATGCTGAATAAAGGAGATTATGTCTCTTTTTATGGATCTATTAAACGCTTCGGGAAGTACTTAACCGTGGCACATCCGGACGTAGATAAGTTCAGCGACGATAGTGCTGCTTCGGCAACCAGCTCCACCAAAGGGATCATACCCGTTTACAGCAGTTCTCAGTTTTTCAAGAAAACGTACATCACATCAGGGACCATCCAAAAGTGGATTTTGACGGTACTGGATAAACACCGTTTTAAAGAGTTTCTTCCTGCTTACATCCTTGAAGAATTTTCCTTTCCTGAACGGAACCATGCGTTGCGCTGGATTCATTCCCCGGAAACTCCGGAGCAACACCACATCGCTCTTCAACGATTCAAATTTGAAGAGTTCTTTTTGTTCGAACTCAGTGTATATACTCTGAAAAAAAAGCGAACGGAAAAAACAGCCGGCTTGATTGTGGCTGATACAAAACCTTATACGCATCACTTTTTTAATAAGACGTTACCTTTTCAATTAACTCAGGGGCAAAAAAACTCTCTCTCTCAAATAAAAGTTGATATGCGCTCAGGCCATTCCATGAATCGCCTGATTCAGGGGGATGTGGGTTCCGGGAAAACCGTAGTAGCTATTGGCGCTATGCTTATGGCTATAGATAGCGGATATCAGGCGGCCATGATGGCACCAACGGAGATTCTGGCTGAACAGCACGCTCGCACACTTACAAAATGGCTGAATCCGGCAGGAGTGTCCGTAAGGTTACTCACAGGAAAGCAAAAAAAGGCACTGAGAGATGATATTCTCACCGATGTAATGAGCGGCAGGGCCCATATTGTGGTAGGAACCCATGCTATTATACAGGAGTCCATTCAATTTCACAGGCTTGGCCTGGTTGTCATCGACGAGCAGCACCGTTTTGGCGTTGCTCAGCGTGCCCTGTTACGGGATAAAGGGTTAAACCCGCATATTCTGGTCATGTCTGCCACACCCATCCCCCGTTCTCTTGCCATGACTCTTTACAGTGACCTGGATCTATCGGTGATCCGGGACCTTCCTCCGGGAAGGACTCCGGTCTCGACCCGGGTCTTGAAAGAGGGAGAACGAAAAGCCGCTTACTCCTTCGTAAAAAAACAAATAGAAAAGGGAGGGCAGGTGTATGTTATCTATCCATTGGTAGAAGAGTCTGAGGCTCTTGATTTAAAAAACGCTACTGAGGGATATGAGCAACTTAAGGCAGACTTTCCAGATGCCCGTATTGGTTTGCTTCATGGCAGGATGAGAAGCGACGAAAAAGAGTCCGTCATGGATGCATTCACCCAACATGACTTAGATATCCTTGTATCTACCACGGTGATTGAGGTTGGTGTTGATGTCCCAAATGCTTCTGTCATGTTGATAGAGCACGCAGAGCGGTTTGGCCTTTCCCAGTTGCATCAGTTACGCGGCCGTATCGGCCGGGGCGAACGTAAAAGTTTTTGCTTTCTCATGACAGATTATAAGAAAAGCAAAGAAGCTCAGCAGCGGCTTCGTACTATGGAAGAAACAAACGATGGCTTCAAGATTGCAGAAGCAGATCTGAAACTCCGCGGGCCCGGTGATTTTCTCGGCACCCGTCAAAGTGGCCTTCCCGAATTTAGATTTGCAGACATTTTGAACGATTCACACCTGCTTGAAGTTGCAAAAAAGAGTGCAGGAAGCCTGCTGCAGTCTGATCCGGGGTTGAATAAGCCGGAACATTCTTCACTGCGTTCTGTTTTTCTTCCTTATCTTAAGCAAAAGAAAACGTTTTTTAACATCAGCTAATTTTTTCTTAGTGCAAAGTATACCAGAAACGATAAAAGAAGTCTCCTTTGCCATTCTTCCGGTAGCCCTGGTTGTATTTGTCTTGCAGTTCACTATTATTGGGCTTCCTGCCGAGGATTTTATGCAGTTTGTGATAGGTGTCCTTCTTGTTGGTTCCGGACTGATCTTTTTTCTGCTGGGAGTTCATATCGGACTTTTGCCCATTGGTGAACTGATTGGAGCATCCCTTCCCCGGTTTGGAAAAGTTTGGCTTATCGTTGGCCTTAGTTTTGTTTTGGGTTTTGTTGTCACTGTGGCTGAGCCGGATGTTCGTATACTGGCCAACTACGTAGACAACGTTTCTGATGGTGAAATTAATCGGCATCTGCTCATATATACCGTTGCCCTGGGACTGGCATTATTTGTGGGATTAGCCATTCTAAGAATCATCTATAACATCCCGATCAAATACCTTTTGATGGGTGGATATGGAGCCATTTTCCTATTAGCGTGGTTTGTACCTGAGAAGTTTATCTCCATCTCTTTTGATGCCGGTGGAGTCACAACGGGCCCATTGGCCGTTCCGTTTATTTTGGCCTATGGGGTTGGAGTCGCAGCTGTACTCGGTGGACGCAAATCATCCGATGACGGATTTGGCCTTGTTGCACTGGCTTCAATCGGGCCGGTATTAGCGGTATTAATTCTTGGAATTCTGTATGGATAGATACGAGGCCTATTTTTATTACAAATCTGCATTCTGATGGAAATTACTGTATTCAATGGGATTAAAGATGTAATTATTGAAGTGCTGTTCGCTTTAATACCATTAATTCTTTTTTTCCTGATATCCCAGGTGCTTTTTTTGAAGCTCCCCTGGAAGAAGGTTTCGGATATTATCAAAGGAATTGTTTTAGCTTTCATCGGGCTTACGCTTTTTCTTCAGGGGGTTCATGTGGGTTTTGAGCCGGCCGGAAAATTAATGGGAGAAATACTGGGTGCAAAATCCTACCGATGGATTTTAATACCTATTGGCTTTTTACTCGGGTTCGTTGCTACGATTGCTGAGCCAGCGGTACGGATTCTAAATCACGAAGTGGATAAAGTATCGGGTGGATATATCCCTCAACGCGTTTTGTTGTACACACTCTGCATAGGAGTGGGTATATCCATCGCGTTAGCCATGTTGCGATTGCTTGTGGGGATCCCGATCATATGGATGATACTTCCGGGATACCTTCTTGCGTTAGTTATGGTACAGTATTCAACTCCTACATTTACGGCTGTTGCGTTTGATGCCGGCGGTGTCGCTACAGGTCCGATGACCGTTACTTTTATTATGGCTGTTGCCTTAGGTGTAGGCGAAGTACTTCCGGGCCGAAACCCTATCACAGACAGTTTTGGTATGATCGCTCTTGTTGCACTTGCCCCCATAATTTCAGTTTTAACTCTTGGGTTGCTTTATTCATGGAAAGAACGCAGAAATGATTAGTGAACTTATACATTGTCAAAAGCTTATAATCAGCATTGTTAACCGTAAAAAAACGGCCAGGCTGATTAAAGCTTCCAAAAGGAAACATGCGGAAGGAGCTACCATTCTTCATGGAAGAGGAACAGGATCCAAAGAATGTTCTTCTTTTTGGGGCATCACTCTTGAACCGGAAAAAGATGTAGTTCTTACGGTAGTTTCAGATGAACATGCCGAAGAAGTACTTGATATTATATCCAAAAGCTTAAAAATGGAGAAACCGGGCAATGGCATAGCCTTTATTCTGGATATTACCCGATTTACCGGATCCGTTCATCTTCAAAACAAGGATCGAAAACCCAAAGACTTACCACTCAAAAAAATGGATGAGACTGCTCAATTTGAATTAATCGTTAGCATCGTCAACAAAGGGTTCTGTGGAGATATTATGGCCGCAGCAAAAAGTGCCGGAGCCGAAGGTGGTACCATCATTAGCGGCAGAGGAACCGGTGTTCACGAACATGCGAAACTTTTCTCGATCAATATCGAACCAGAAAAAGAAATGATACTAATTCTGGTGCCAGAACATTCTACGGACAAAGTACTTGAAGCCATCGTAACTTCCGGAGATCTCAATCAGCCCGGAAAGGGCATTGCATTTGTGCTGAATGTTGAAAAAGCTGTTGGGATAAATCAGCTGGTAAAAAAATAAGCCAAACTCTTTTGTATCCTGGCGTCAGCGGCCTTTACCTCCCATTTCGGAAACCATACTACGACTGGACGAATAGTTTACGTGTATATCCCAAAACAGAAAATATCAAAACCTATACTCAGTCCAGTTTGATCTTAACCGGAAGAGGAATCGGAGCCATATCGCTGTGGTCCAGATGAAATAAATTAATCCGCAGGTCTGCCCGTCCGTTTTTATGAGCTTCAATTGAAAAGGACCAGGTATCTTCTGTTTTATCGTATATTACCCCAAAGGGGCGCTCCTCCGGACTCAGGCGAACCGAGCGGCTGCCCGGTTCAAAGAATTCAAAATCAAGATTCCACTCCCCTTCGGGATTTCGCTTCCCATTTAAATACAATGAGGGAATTTGAATTCTGTTTCGATCCTCATCCAGATAGTGGATCGTGATATAAGGTGTATGCATCGTTTCGGAATCCAGATGCTTACTTTTTAATACAAGCATTCCACCCACCTGAATTCCGTCATCCAGCATCACATAGTCCTCAAAGAAACCGGATGGATTGAACTCGTATTGCCTCAAAAAATAGGAAAGGAGAACTTCCCCTTCCATTTCAAGCTCAAACCCCACGGCAGGAGCATGATCCCACCCTTCTGAACCTACCGGATTATCTTCGCATCCTGATAGCAGAAAAGGAAGCCCCCCGAATACTATGATGAACATCGATACGATTTTGGAACGGAATACCATGGATTCCTTTTTCTTTTTCAGAGACTTCATTGGGTTGTTTGATTATCGTTCTATGCTACACCAGCGTCCGGGTTTTTAGGGAATGTCCCCTAACCCGAATACTGGTGTAAAATTCTGATTTTATACCAGTATTATCGTATCCGAAAATGCCGGAGGTGAGGATAACGGCCCTCTTCATTTACGGCGTCATAATCATCCACATAGACGTTTAATGGAGAGGAAGCCTCAAAAATTAATTCCTCGTCAACACTGCATGATCTTACCGAAGAAGAAAAAGGATTGGATGGATTGTC
>JASCXY010000142.1 GCA_030012235.1 Balneolaceae bacterium ANBcel3
CTTCGCCTGGAAGATATCTCCTTGAGAAGTATCCGGATGCTGAGCGGAGGCCAGCGCCAGAAAGTATTTATTGCCAGGGCCCTGGCTCAGGAACCCAAAGCGCTCTTGCTGGATGAGCCGACAGCCAATCTGGACATACGGCATCAAATGGAAGTCCTTGAGCTGCTGAATCAGTTGTCAGAGCAGGGCATTACGATTATCATGGCGGTTCATGACATCAATATTGCCAGCTTGTATTGTAATCACGTTATTATGCTGAAAGACGGATCTGTATTTAAATCTGGTGGAAAAGAAGTGTTTTCAGAAGGCGATTTGAGTGAGCTCTACGATGTAACGTTTCGGGCCTATGTATCCGATGGTCATACCTTGTTGATTCCGGAACCCGGCCCGGCAAAAAAGAATGTATAGAACAATAACCGAGCTAAAAAGTACATACATACGATCCACATGACACCCATTTTGTATCGCCTGGGTGCTATACGAAAAAAATTATGGAAAGCATCTCCTTTCAACCTATTGGTGTAGTAGAAAACGATATCCGGATTCCCGAAGAAGCACATAACAAGAAAAAAGGAAAATCCGTAATCGTACTGGACAGAAGCATGGAAGCCGGGTTGGATTCCATTGAAGCCTCAGATTTTATCGAAGTCGTATTCTATTTTCATAAATCTGACGAGGCCGATCTGCATGTCCGCGCTGTGGATGGCAAGCAGCGGGGAGTTTTTGCCACAAGATCTCCCCGCCGCCCGAATGGACTGGGGATAACGGTCGTAAAACTAACAGGCAGGAAAGAGAACAGGCTTGAAGTGTACGGGTTGGATGCCATCAACGGAACACCGATTTTGGATATAAAACCATGCGACACCTCCTGCTTTGAAGAATATGGTGTTGATGAGGTCAGCCGGTCGATTCAGAAAAACAATCCCCGAATGGAGATATGGAAGCACATTTTGGCCGGGGATACCGAAACACTGCTTCTTCAGGCCGGACAAATTCATGGCCACTATTGTCCCGGTCTCGCAATGGGAGTAATGGCTGCAACACAAGCCATGCAGAAGTTGGGTAAAGACTCGGATGGTATGGAGGATCTGCTGGCGATCGTTGAAACGAATAACTGTCTGTCTGATGGGGTCCAGTGGGTAACGGGGTGCACCATTGGAAATAACGCGCTGATCTATTATGATCTGGGGAAAATGGCTTTTACCCTGACTCAAAGAGACGGAAAGGGAATTCGTTTCATTGCCAGGCACGAAGCTCCGCAGTATATAAAAGCCGCATTCCCGGACTTTGATCGTCACTACGACCGGGTGGTCAGAAATAAAAGCAGGAATTCGGAGGAAATTGCGGCTTTTAAAATGGCCGGAATGGAAAGGGCATTTGGAACACTTGGCCTGGATATAACCCGTTTGTTCGATGTGAAGCAGGTACAAACAGAAATTCCGGAATATGCTCCCTCTTATGAAAGCCTCGAATGTTCAGACTGTGGCGAAAGTGTGATGGCGGCCCGGGTTTCGGATAAAGAAGGACAGCCCCGGTGTTTTGCCTGTGCCGGAGAACCCGTATCCCGGCTGGATGGATATGGGTTGCATGTCCCGTAGTATGCAGGTTTTACCATGAAAACCGGGAAAAGTACCAAAACGGGAAATAATTCTCACTCAGGAACGAAAGAAGGACTACTTTCGGGGGAAATGAATGTGAAAGACACTCTTTTAATTTTCGTCGATTAAAAAAGCAACACGTCTAAAGTTTGCAAAATTCGTAGTTTCTATAATCTCCTGATTTAACTACTTTTCAGTATAGAAAGCCTGCTTGGGATGGAGTCAAGTGGCCTCTTTTTTTTAAAGTATTCGTTTTTTTTGAAAAGGCCTTCGCTACGTATATAGAAGACTGGAAAAATGCTCTTTTGTCTGTGGTCGGCAGGGGAGTTCTGTATGTTGGATCTACACTACATCAATATTTTAAAGAGGAAAAAGGTATGAAAACGTCATATGGAACAGGGGGTTGGATCATTTTTTTGATGTTTTTTATTTGTTCGGAGGCTGTTGGCCAGTTTTCCGGAGGCGAGGGGACGTCAGAAAATCCATGGCAGGTAAGTAGTGCAGCAGATCTGGATAACATCCGAAACTATCCGGAAGCCTATTTTATTCAGACTCAACACATCAATCTTGACGCGGCTCCATGGAATGAGGATGGCTGGGAACCTGTTGATGGTACCTTCAGCGGTACCTATGACGGAGCCGGGTATGCCATTCGAAATCTGTTTATAGACAGGCCAAGCCTTACAGACACGGGGCTGTTTCGATCCATTCAGGGAGGAGTGATACGAAATGTGGTGCTTGAAAATGTGCAGATTACGGGTGGAAACCGTACAGGTGCGCTGGCGGGGCAAATTGGAGGCTCATCTGAAATAGAAAACGTTCATGTGAGCGGTGAATTACAATCTACTTCCTTTTCAACCGGTGGGCTGGCCGGTTCGGTAGACCGATCCAGCGTTCACTACTCCAGTGCCCATGTGGTAATTGATGGTTATTCTTCGGTGGGCGGGTTAATCGGTTCCGGATCCATTAATGTGATTGTGCGACATTGCTGGTCCGATGGCTCTGTGCGTGCAAGTCATCACATTGCCGGCGGGCTTATCGGCAGTTATAATGGTTCGAGTCAGAGTATATCTGACAGTTACAGCCATGCGTCTGTCAGTGCCGCCGATCAGGCCGGAGGTTTTGTCGGATATATGCAAACCGGACATATTAGCCGTTCATTTAGTACAGGCCCGGTTCAGAGCGATGATAAAGCAGGTGGATTTGTAGCCTATGTATACACAGGAAATATTTATAAAAGCTATTGGGACATTAACCGGTCGGGTCAGCAGGAAAGTGACGGAGGAGATCGGGTTATCGGAAAAACGACCGAGCAGATGCAGCAGAGAGAAACATGGGAGGGGTATAACTTTTACACCTTGTGGAGAATCAACGAAGGCCGTGGATACCCGACATTCAGAAATGTGAGTTTGCTGGATCCATTAGTATATGATAATACCTCAGATAGCAGGCCCATTACAGGATCCGGAACTCCTGATGACCCCTTTCAGATTTCGAACATCGATGAACTGGCGTTAATGAGAACGGATCTGGAAGCGTTTTATATACTTGTGAACGATCTGGACATGGCTTCCAGTGTATCCTGGAATATGGGCCAGGGGTGGAAGCCCATTGGACAGTCCGACGCATTTAAAGGGGGCTTTGACGGAAATGGATATACCATCAGGAACCTGGTAGTAAACCGGCCTGTAGAAGGCTTTGTGGGTTTTTTTGGCAAGCTGGATGGAGCCGATGTCCGTAATGTTGTTATAGAACGAGGTGACATGCTGGGTGCTTCCTATACAGGGATTTTAGCAGGTTCCTTTGCCGGTTCTTCGATACTCAGTAACAGCCATGTTCATGGTCAAGTGCTCTCAACGGGGCAATATGCCGGCGGTTTAGCCGGATCCTCTGACCGGTCAACGGTACATTATACCTCGGCGGATGTTTGGCTGGAATGCAATAATTCCGGAGGTGGATTAATCGGATCAGCTTCTATCAACACTGCCATACGACACAGTTGGTCAACGGGCTCCGTTTCAACACTGCTTAACCGGGCCGGCGGATTAATCGGCCATTATAACGGGTCGAATGAAAGTATCACCGATAGTTATAGCCACGTTTCTGTAACAGGGCTTTCCAGAATTGGCGGATTGATCGGATACCAGCAAACCGGTCATCTCTTCCGGGTTTTCAGTACGGGTTTAGTTGAGGGAAGCGAACATGCCGGAGGATTGATCGGTGAGCGTTATACCGGATCGGCTTTTCATAGTTACTTTGACATGGATCGTTCTGGCCATACGACAAGTGCCGGCGGAGATCATGTGATAGGGCTGAGTACGGCTGAAATGCAGCAAAAACAAACCTGGAAAGGGTTTAACTTTTTTACATTGTGGGAAATATCGGAAGGTTTAGGTTATCCTTCTTTACAGGATATATCCGTGTTTGAGCAGATGGCTCCGGTTTCTATTTCAGATCTTTCGGGTTCCGGTACCGAAAGTGCACCGTATCAGATTTCCAATGTGCATGAATTAGCTGCGGTAGCCCAAGATACAGAAACCTATTATGAGTTGGTTTCCGATATTGATATGTCAGCAACTGTAAATTGGAATATGGGGGAAGGCTGGGCTCCCATTCCGAATTTTTCCGGCAATTTTGACGGAGCCGGTTTTGAAATTCATAATCTGACGATAAATCGGCCCATGGAGGCGCGCATTGGGCTGTTTGGACAGTCTTCGGAAGCTGAACTGA
Source organism: Balneolaceae bacterium ANBcel3 (assembly GCA_030012235.1). Lineage (GTDB taxonomy): Bacteria > Bacteroidota > Rhodothermia > Balneolales > Natronogracilivirgulaceae > JASCXY01. The sequence goes on from JASCXY010000142.1 coordinate 4,329, forward strand.
GAGACATTCATTTGCGGGATGCCAGTGTCCTTGGAAGGAACGATACCGGTATTTTGGTGGGTTCGTTTAACTCTGGATCGTTGATGGAATACTGCAGCGCAACGGGAGATGTCGTTTCCTCATCCATGAGAGTAGGCGGACTTGTCGGAACAGGCGACCGCAGTGAAATGTATCATAACTATGCCGTAGCCCATGTCTGGGGGTCCGATTCCGTAGGCGGATTAATAGGCTCAGCCTCTATAGATCTCCGGATCCATTATGCATGGTCTGAAGGATCTGTAACCGGATATCAGGCACGCACAGGAGGCCTTGTCGGCCATTTTAACGGTTCCAACCGATCCATCCAGCACGCTTACAGTCTCTCGGAAGTAACAGGAGACAGTCGTGTCGGGGGTTTTATCGGATATCACCAGACCGGTACGGTTCAGTATGCATATAGCGCAGGAAGGGTGCGGGGCGAAGAGCATGTCGGAGGGTTTATTGGTGAACGATATGCCGGAAGTGTTTTTTTTGGATTTTGGGATATGGAAAGATCCGGACAAACAGAAGATCAGGGTGGGGAACGTGTGACAGGAAGAACTACCGAGGATATGACCTGGCCTTACGAGGAGAATACGTTTAGCGGATGGGATTTTACCGATGTGTGGGCGGCCGATCGCAACGAAGTCAATTTTGGGTATCCGTATTTACGGGAGTTAGCTCCTTCGTTGCACGAAATCACCGTGCAATCGGAAAACGCAGCAAGAGGGACCGTGTCAGGCTCCGGCTCGTATCGGCATGGAGCAACGGTATCGGTCTTTGCTCATGCGAATGAAGGGTGGCAGTTTGAACGATGGACAGAGGGCGGTGAAACGGTTTCTTATTCGTCTTCCTATACGTTTGGGGCGTTTGCCAACCGAAACTTAACCGCCGTATTTGTTGAATATGTATCTACTTCCCTTGAATGGGATGCGGATGTACCGCAGGAGCTTATGCTTTCTCAAAACTATCCTAATCCGTTTAATCCGGTAACGCAGATTCGGTATGCCGTACCAGAAGCGTCACATGTTGTTCTGGAAGTCTATTCCGTTACCGGACAGCGGGTTGCCGTATTGGTTGATTCGCATCAGCAGGCGGGCTGGTACACCATCCAGTTTGACGGATCCGCGTTCGCCAGCGGTATTTATATCAGCAGGCTTCGGACCGGGCGGGACGTGCGGACCAAACCTATGACTCTGATTAAGTAAATTCCGGTTTACCGGCAATGTTCCGGATCATCCCCCGGAAAATAAATAAATGAAAAGGCCATAAAAGGTACCAGTATATCCGACCAAACAGGCCTTTTGGACGAAAGGTTGCTTCCTGGATAAGCGTGTCTTCTTCAACGAGAAACTCAAGCCATGCTTCTCCGGGAAGTTTCATTTCTGCATATAGTAGCAGGCGTCTTTTTTGTTTGTCTGCGTGCAGTACACGCCAAAAATCAAGCGTATCACCGGTGTGAATATCCGTGAGGGAGGTTCGCCCCCTGCGTAATCCGACTCCCCCGGCCAGTTTATCCAGAAAACCGCGGATTTTCCAGAGGTGATTGGCATAGTACCACCCTGTCTGTCCACCTATCGCCCAAATCCGGTCAGTGACTGCCTGAGCATCGGCTATGGGATGGGTTTTTCGGTCTTTAAAGCAACCCTGAACAGGTACCTGCAGGTAATCCGAAATTCCCGAGGTTAACCGGCCGCTGATATAAGAGTCCTTCCAGCTGGAAACCAGGGCATTTTGTTCGATTTTTTCAAAGGCAAGGGAAACCGCTTTGGCATAAGGAATCGGAGTGATGCGGAGTTCTACTGCAAGTGCGTTTTCACGGCAGGTTACATCCACCTTCATGCTGTCCACCAGTTTAAGGGCTAGAGGAAAGGAGGTAGAAGTAATAAAATATAGCCAGTACGAAGAGAGTTTTGGAGTCAGTACAGGTACAGGAAGAATATATCGTTTCAGTCCTCTTACCTGCGCGTATTCCTGCAGCATCTCTTTATAGGTGAGTACTTGAGGCCCTCCAATATCAAAATCACGGCCATATGCTCCTTTATACAGTAATACACGCTCTAAAAAAAGAAGGACATCCCGGATAGCAATGGGCTGTGACCGGGTTTTTA
>JASCXY010000143.1 GCA_030012235.1 Balneolaceae bacterium ANBcel3
GGCTGCGGCGAAGATAGAGGCGGTATAATCTGATCCACCGCGGCCAAGCGTGGTGGTGACTCCATTTTGATCCGCTGCAATAAAACCGGTAACCACCAGCAGTTTCTTACATTCGTTGTAATACTCCCGGATATTTGCCATGGTGGTATCCATATCCACTTCGGCATTTCCATACTGGTCATCCGTAACAATTACCTTACGGGCATCCAGGTACTCGCAATCTATTCCCTGGCGAATAAAAGCAAGATGGATGATATAATTAGAAAGGCGTTCACCAAAACTGGTGATAAAATCGAGGCTCCTTGGAGTAAGTTCTTTCACCAGAAAGACTCCCTGAAGTATATCCTCGAGATCGTTGAGCATAAACTTCACTTTGGCGATGGCCTGGCTCTGTGCGGAGGTATCCAGCAAGGTTCGTATAGCTTCAATATGCCTGGATTCAAGATTTGCCAGGTCTGCCGTATAGGAATCATCCCCTGTTTCCGCTTTATTTGCCATTAAAATCAGTTGGTCGGTGACTCCTTGAAAAGCAGAAAAAATCACCGCCTGGCAACGCTCCTTTTCTACTGCTTCAGAAAACCGGGAAGCTATTTCCAAAATACGTTCGGGTGTTCCGACCGACGATCCGCCAAACTTGAATACTCTCATTTGCCTTAAAAAACGATTATTAGGTACAGGTTATATAGAAAAAGTTGGTGTAAAGCAGATGGCCCTTGTTCACTGGACGAGGGGGTGCCTTCCATCCGAAAATGCATACCATGAAAAAATGACCATTCCCTTTTTTCACAAGATTGCAATTTACAAATATTTCCTACAAAAAAGTAAGGGTTAAGGGGAAAACCCCTGGCAGGCTACTTTAATAATAAAGATAGGGTTTCCATGTCTCATGGACGTTCCCGTAAAAGTCCCTCAGATAGATAATATGATTGGGTCGAAATGGCTTTGAAAGAAGCTTCATTCCGGCTTCTTTTGGAGTTTTATTCCCTTTTTTGTGATTACAGGGATTGCAGGCAGAAACCAGGTTTTCCCAGGTATCGCTCCCCCCTCTGCTTTTGGGAATTACATGGTCTATGGTCAGGGCTTCACGGGAACCACAGTACAGACAGCGGTTGTTATCCCGTTTTAGAATGTTTTTCCGTGATAATACAATGTTTTTATAGGGAATTTTGGCGTATTTCCTGAGGCGGATGACCGAGGGGTATTCGTATTCTGAGCGAATGGTCCTGATTTTTTTTACGGGGATATCGTGCAACATTTCCGCTTTTTCAAGAAGAAGCAACAGAATAGACTTCTTAACATTACACACACTCAGCGGCTGATAATCCTGATTCAGCACCAGTACATTTCCATTAAGTCGCATGCTTACCATCCATTAATTCATTTAGAATAACAAGAACGGTTCCGCCAAAAGCACCCATGGCAAACCTGCTGTCCATCCTGCAGCAACAGCAACGATACGCACCTTTATAAAAACCCGTATCGGAAATAATATCGAAAAGCCGGAGAAATGATGCAAATATGATAATATATGACTTTCATATTGACTGAAGTACACAACGAATTGTTTTTTAAGTTATATTTATCATTAAAACCGCAGACATGAGAAACCATATTTTACGGAGCAAAGCCCACGTAATTCATGCAAAAAGAAACGCTCACATTATCTACCAACCCGAAGGAACTTGACCGACTGGCCGCTTTTTCCGAATCGTTGTCAGAGTCTCTCGGTTTGAATGATGACCTTACGTATCGGGTTATGTTAACCCTCTCGGAAGCAGTTACGAATGCGATGGTTCACGGGAATAAGAATGATCCCAAAAAAAAGGTGCATGTAGAAGCAACTGCGGAAAAAGGAGTGTTATCTTTTACTGTTTCGGACGAAGGGCCGGGATTTGATCCGGCTTCACTGCCTGACCCCACGTTAGAGAGTAATTTACTTAAAACAAGTGGACGGGGGGTATGGCTGATCCATCAGTTTGCCGATCAGGTACACTATTGCGAACATGGAAATAAAGTTCATATTGTTTTTAACATAAATAGTTGATTTTTTAAAGAAATTATCCCCCGATTCGGCGTAGCCGACAGAAACCTTTTTCTTAAATATGTCCGAAGTAACGACAAAAGACGTACGCGCCAGGATACTTATTGTAGAGGATGAGCAAATTATTGCTCAAAACCTCAAAATTCGGTTGGAAAAACTGGGATATTCAGTAACGGACATCACGATTGATGCAGAAGAAACCCGTAAAGCTCTTGAGCAAGAGGTTCCCGACCTGGTATTAATGGACATTGCATTGTACGGGGGCAACGATGGGGTTATCCTTGCTAAATGGATCGACAAGAACTACAAGATCCCGGTCATATATGTTACGTCTCATACAGATACTTCAACGTTTGAACGGGCAAGTAAAAGTATGCCGTACGGGTATCTGATCAAGCCTTTCAATCCAAAAGAACTATATAATGCCATTGAGCTTGCCTTGCAGAGGCACAAACTTCTTGTTCAGCTTTCCAGCAGTTCCCATCTGCTCGGATCGGTATTGCAAAGTATTGGTGATGCCATTGTAGTAACCGATTTGAACAAGAGAGTGTTATACATGAACGACTCTGCCGAACGCCTGCTTGGACTTCGATATGACGATGTAGGCAACCGTTCGGCAGAAGATCTTCTTCCTTTCAGGGATCCTGATTCCTCCGGGGAGTACTTGAAATGGGATACTGAGACGTTGGAAGCAAGCGAACAAAAGGAGCTCGTTTTTGAATCGCACCTGAAAATCAGAAGAAAGGAGTATTATCTGGATGTACGTATCTCCAGCCTTCATGAAAGTTTTCATAAAGATGCCCCAAAAGGATTTCTGATTGTATTAAGGGATATTACGCGCCGTCGAAAATCCGAAAATATCATTGTTTCTATTGCCAGCTCTCTCTCGCGTGAAACGGGTCAGTCTTTTTTTCAGACACTTACCCATCATCTGACCAAAACACTGGAAGCCGATTATGCCCTTGTAGGCGAGATAAAAAAAGAAACCCCAGACAAAGTTTTTGTCCTGGCCTCTTCTTCTGCGACAAACAAACCCCTGGATTTTACAGCAGCGTCTATTCCTAATACTCCTTTGGAAACCCTCTGTATGAATTCCGAACCTGTCCATATTTCAGATTCGGCCCGGGAAACCTACCCTGATGATCCCATTCTTTCCAAATATGACATAAAAGCTTTTTTTGCTCAGCCACTTCTCAACATGGAAGACGAGGTCATTGGGGTGTTGCTGGTAATGAATACGGGAGAACTGGAGCAAACAGAAATTCAAAAATCGGTTTTACGGATCTTTGCCAACAGGGCTTCCGGTGAACTGGAGCGTAGAAGGTACGAGGAACGGCTTATTAAAGAGCGAAACCGGGCCAATGAAATGAATGCCCTGAAGAATAACTTTCTTTCGAATATGAGCCACGAGGTTCGCACTCCGCTGAATAGTATTATCGGTTTCGCTTCGCTCATGACCGAAGAGGTAGAGAGTGCAGAGCATAAGGAGTTCCTTGGTTTTATCACGGAAGGCGGACAGCGCCTGCTGCGCACTATTAACGACCTTCTGGATTTATCTATTCTTGAATCCGAGCCGGATAAAATTGAGCGTACGGCTATTAATCTGGATACGGAAATCAGTGAAGCCGTCGCAATGTTGTCGAATCAGGCTACAGATAAGAATATTATGCTCGACTACATCATCCATAAACCGGGAGTTTTGGTTTGGGCTGATCCTAAAATGAGCGGTCAGGTTCTTCGAAAACTCATAGAAAACGCTATTAAATTTACTGACAAAGGTTCGGCCCTTGTAGAAGCGGATATTGAAGAAAAAGAAAAGGGCCGGTATGGAGTAATTCGTGTTTCTGATACCGGTATTGGTATTAAGGAGGCTTTTTTACCTTTCATTTTTGATGAATTCAAGCAGGAAAGCGATGGTATAGCCCGAAAGTATGAAGGTGTCGGACTGGGTTTAACCATTGCGAAAAAAATGACGGATCTTATGGATGGCTTTATTGAAGTTGAAAGCGAAAAAGGCAAAGGTTCGGTTTTTTCACTCTATCTCCCCCTGGCTGAAGAAAAATAACCGCGCGTTACATCTGTCCGGCTAGTTCTTCCATCCTCTCGAGATTATCCTGAACGCGCAGCGCTTTAATCACTTCTGATAGATCCCCTTTGATAATCGCGTCCAGATTATACAGGGTCAGGCCTATTCTATGATCGGTCAGCCGTCCCTGCGGAAAATTATAGGTTCGGATTTTTGCACTTCTGTCACCGGTCGATACCTGCTTTTTACGGGCGTCGGCGCGTTCTTTAAGTTTTTGCTCCAGTTCATGTTCATACAATTTCGAACGAAGCATGGCCATCGCCTTATCCCTGTTTTTGTGCTGAGAACGCTCCTGTTGACATGTAACGACAACGCCGGAGGGAATGTGCCGGATGCGGACGGCGGAGTCGGTGGTATTGACATGCTGCCCTCCTGCTCCGCTGGCCCGGTACGCTTCGAATTCGAGATCAGAAGGATGAATCTGAACATCTACTTCTTCGGCTTCAGGAAGAACAGCTACCGTAGCCGCAGATGTATGTACTCTCCCCTGGGATTCGGTTTCCGGTACACGCTGTACCCGGTGTACACCGCTTTCATATTTCATCTCAGCGAACACATCTACGCCTTCGAGCTTAAATACAATATCCTTGTAACCTCCTTTTTCAGATGGATGAACGTCCATCAGCTCCATCGACCATTTCCGGTCATCGGCATATTTCCTGTACATTTCAAAGAGATTTCCGGCAAAAATAGCGGCTTCGTCGCCCCCGGTTCCGGCACGGATTTCCACAATAGCATTTTTTGAGTCTTCGGGATCTTTGGGAATCAGGTTCATTCGGATGGATTCTTCAAGTGCGGACATCTGCTTTTTGAGTTCATCCAGTTCCATTCGGGCCATTTCTGTCAACTCCGGGTCTTCATTAGCCTCTATAATTTCCTGATTGCCCTCGATCTGTTGCTGAATCGATTTCCACTGATGATATTCTTCGACGATCTCTTTCAGGCTGCTATGCTCTCTGGTTACTTCTGTCAGCTTTTTGGGCGAATCGTATATGGCTGGGTCACTTAATGCGACCGAAAGTTCTTCATAGCGTGATTTTAATTGTTGCAGCTTTTTTTCGATATTCATGCCCAGGTTCTTCTTTCAATGCTTTTTACGTACAAGGAGGTATTTTTTTAAAAAAATAACCTCCTGATGTGTTATTGTTTGTATTTTATGGCCTGATCGTTTCCCTTTGACAAACAAGCCGTTTATGTAATAGAAACGAGCCAGAATGCAGGCCAAAAAACCGTTTTTAAAATAGTCATTTTTTAAACCAATAGTGAATACGTTTATGATACCTGTCCTTTCAGCAGAAGCCGTAATCGGTTTTTTAGGTGCCGGACAACTTGCCCGGATGTCTGCTTATGCCGCCTATCGTATGGGTTTTCGTGTCGCCGTTTATTCAGGCGTTGAACGTGAAATCAACGTTCCCGGAAGTGAGCCTCTGGAACAACTCGCCCCACTCCAATTTACCGGTTCCTTTGACGATGAAACGTCTTTACTAAACTTTATGTCGGCCTGTGATGTAGTAACTCTGGAAAATGAATTTCTGGATGGTTCATTACTCCACAAAATAGAGTCTTTGTCTAAAACGCCCATATTCCCCTCACCGGACAGCTTCCTTCTACTGGAAACTAAATGGCTTGAAAAAGAAACCTTCCGCAAGGCAGGCATACCTGTCACACCCTACGAGAAAATTACAAGCATAGACGAGTTGAATTCTTTTGCTCTCAATAATGGGTACCCATTTGTTTTGAAATCCTCAAAGGGCGGATACGATGGCTATGGAAATAAAACCATCCGGTCGGCGGACGATCATGCAGAAGCCTTCTCAAGTCTTGGCGGGGCTTCCGGCCATGAACTCATCGCAGAAGCGTTTATTCCCTTTGAAAAGGAGCTCGCCGTTCAGGTAGCACGAAACAGAACCGGAGCGGTTGTATACCCTTGCTGTGAAACAATTCAGGAAAATCATATTTGCAAAACCGTAATAGCTCCGGCGCGCGTTGATCTTTCCATCCAAAAAAAAGCCTGTGAATTAGCTTTGGCAGCTACAGAAGCGATCGATGGAACCGGCCTGTTTGCGTATGAGTTTTTTCTGACCAAAGACGGAGCATTATTATTGAATGAATCGGCTCCACGGCCACATAACTCGGGCCATTACACGATTGAAGGCTGTGCTTGCTCTCAGTTTGAAAACCATATCCGAACCGTTGCCGGTTTACCATTGGGCAGCACCGAAATGAGAGCTCCCGTGGCCGTGATGGAAAATCTGCTGGGAACGCATAATCGCCCTGCACAGGTCGA
>JASCXY010000144.1 GCA_030012235.1 Balneolaceae bacterium ANBcel3
CTACACCGGAACGTCCAATACACGTTGTTGGTGCAGACGATACACGTATGGTTCAAAATCAAAGCGAAGCAATGCCGCCAAACCTTCATGGTTCTACCGTAGAAGGTGAACCTACAAATGGTGGATTCTTCTTCTTTACAGATGACCTGACGCTGAAAAATCTGATTGCATCTGCCAGTGCTACAGATAATAGCCAGGGATGGGCGCTTATTGAAGCCAGAACTTCAGGGAAAACCCTTACGCTGGATAATGTTCTTTTTGAGCATAACAACTGGATCTTTATTCAGTCTAATGAAGTACCCAACACAAGCTTGCACATTAGTGACAGTTATTTTGTTAACATGAGTGGTGAAGCTTGCCGTAGAAATGGTGGTGTTTATGATAACACTGCTCACCCGACCGCTGAACTGATCGTTGAAAATTCAACGCACGTTATGGCTCAGGGTATGATGTATAAGTTCCGTGGCTTCTATTTTGGAAAAGCGTTCTTCAATCACAATACTTTTGTGAATGCTTCAAGTAATCTTTTCACAAGCTTTGGATACCATACGAACCTTACGATGACAAACAACTTGTTTGTTAACAGTAACGTTCAGGGCTATTTCCCTGGTTTGGATGTTGAAGAAACCGATCAGGATAATATGCCTCACGGTATTGTCAACGTAGCATTACTTCCTGACGATGATGAAAGCTTTGAAGGTTATACCGAAGAAGACAGAAGGATCCTGGTTTTCAACAATGGAGTTTTCTGGGATGATCGTCTTGATAGTATTGTAGAAGAGCTGAATGCCATTGCTGCACAGGATCGAACCGACTGGGTATCTCAAATGATGACCATGAACGCCAGGTCTCAGGAACTCTTTGACAACAGTTCGTATATGAATGAAGGTAACTGGATTATGGGCGGTGACCCTGATTTCACTAATCCGGAAAATCTCATGACGGATATGGTAGATGCATTGGTGGCCTTTAGTATTGATGCAGCTGACGACGGTGGTCAGGTTCTTCCAAAGTGGAGAATTGATCCTGACAGACAAACTGCAAGAGGTTCTGATGATGGTATGATGCCATATCCGGACTGGCCGATTCCGGTGGACCTTTCTTACAGCAACAGTGCATATCTCTCCGCTGGTTTGGGTGGGATGCCTCTTGGTGACTTGAACTGGTTCCCTGCAGATAAGGAAACATTTAATGCACTTAAGGATGAATTGCATGCTGAACTGGAAAGCGCATTGAATGAAGGCCGCGATCCTCAGTACGGAACACCTTCTTCAGTTGAAAATGTACCACAAGGACCAACAAGTTTTGAATTGGCTCAAAACTATCCGAACCCATTCAACCCGGCAACACAAATCCGGTTTACACTGCAAAATAGCGCAGATGTAAAACTTGAAGTATACGATGTTACCGGAAGGCTTGTTAGTACACTGATTAATGACTCCATGGGTGCCGGTTCTCATACCGTTACATGGGATGCAACAAATCAGTCCGGTATGTCTGTAAGTAGTGGTGTATATATTTACCGTCTGACCGCCGGTGAAGAAGTACAGGCACGCACTATGACCCTTATTAAATAAAATCCTTTTTTAAAAGGATGTTGTTTACTTAAGTCTATAAAAAGCCCTGGCTATTAAATAGTCAGGGCTTTTATAGATATAATTCCCAGTCAACAAATTAGTTTATTGTTTAGCAATGAGTTTTATGTATCGGATGGTCCAAAAATATTTGATAATTGTACCTTTTTTTGCTCTTTTTGTAGTATTCGGTTGTGAATCTACGGATACGTCACAAAACAATAAGAATACACAGGTCGTGTATACCATTGGAGATACGTATACTCTGACATTTGATGATCTTAATGCCTACGCTCAGAACTTGTTGGTTCCTGTCCGTTATGATGATATGCTGGAAGGATATACGGACGTCAAAAATGAAATGGTAAGGAACCAGTTTAAAAGATTTGATTTTTTTGACAGAGGCCTTCATGAAAAAGAAGAAGTTCTCCTTCCAATGCAACGACACATTAATGAAGAACTGATTAATGCCTATTTTAATCAGGAGTATTTAGAAGAATACCTCACCGAGGATTTCGCCCGGAAGGTGTACGAAGAGATGAAATATGAAGTTGGATACAGACAGATTGTACTTAGAGATAAGGAACAGAGTGAAGGAGAAGTACGGTCAACTCTGCAAGATAAGGCAGATGAAATTGTATCAAAAATAGGACGTGGAGAAGATTTTGGTCGTCTCGTTAGAACATATTCTCAACATGAGGCTACTATACGAACCGATGGGTATGCCGAACCAGCTTCATGGAAAAGAAGCGTTATGTTTCCTGTAGACTCGGTAGTCTTTACTTTAGAACCCGGTGATGTTGAGGTTGTCACGCATAATAATGCGTTTTATATAGTCAAAGTCACTCATCGCAATCGCGTTTCCCTTGACCCTTTTGAAGAAATTGAAGAACAGGTAAAAAATCAAATCCGGGAAGCGTACATTGAAAAAAGCCTGGAAGAATATGATCGATTTTTAGAACAACTTGTCAGTGAGGAAAACCTGCAGTGGAATCAGGAGGCTATAGAAAAAATTATTGAGTGGTCCCGACAGCAAGGTTTTTTTGGAAGAGCACTTTACCGGGATACTTTTTCAAAAGAACTGGAAAAGGGGAACAATTTTGAAATAGTATCCTATAATGATGAGATCATCGATTTAGAAAAGTTTCTGTTTCTATTGGATTATATTTTAATCCCCTCAGATTCTTACGATATACCGGAAAATAATCTAAAGGAATATTTTGTTACTGCCCTTAGGGAAATGAAGGTAGGTGAATTGGCGAAAGAAGAAGGGTTACTGGAAGAAATATTTCATCCTGCTACCAAAAACTGGGTCATTAGAAATGAAATTCTTATCGCATATAACAACCATGTGGTAGAAAATATGATTCCGGAACCTACCGAAGAACGCTTGAGAGCTTTCTACGAGGGTGTTAAAGATTCCGTATTCTATCAATTAAGGACCGTCTTCACTCATATTATTACAGCGGATACGGAGGATGAAATATTGAGATTGAAGGCAGAGTATGAGGCCGGCACACCGTTTAATGTGCTTGCCCACCGGATTCAGAGGAGAACAATTACCAGAGATCGTGATGGGAAGGTCTATGTCCGTAATCACAGGACGCCTCAGCCTCACCTGGAGCCTCTTGCTATAGACCTTGAAGCCAATGATATTATCGGCCCTGTTGAATTTAATGACCCACAAAAAGGATGGGCTCCTGCTTTGGTTCTTGCACAACGAGTCTTGCCTGAAAAACAGCTTTCATTTGATGAAGTGTCAGAGATTATTGAAAGGGAGTTTAAGTCGCATCATCGCGCAATAATCAATGACAAATTGATATCTGAAATTCGTAGCAGATATGACCATCATTTTTATGAAGAGCATCTTGTAAACCAACTTAAAGATCGCGGGATGTTATAAAGCAGCAGGCGTGTACATTTAGGGAAGTACACGTTCTAGTATAATTAATGGATATAGGGTTGGTGTAATCATTACAATAAATGTAATTTAAACACTTATGTTAGTCTTTATCCTGTATAGGATAAACCATCAATTATTTAAAGATCACAAAAAAATAAAGAGGACCGTATGACAAACATTTACAAAGTACTATGGCCTATAGTTTTTGTATTTCTTCTGAAAACGGATGCATGTGCGCAGACCTATCCGTTTCAAAATCCTGAACTGTCTTTTGAAGAACGGGTGGAAGATTTAATATCAAGGTTGACCTTAGAAGAGAAAGCCGCATTGTTATGTGATCAATCGGACGCTATTCCACGTCTGGGAATCGGAAAATTTAACTGGTGGAGTGAAGCTTTGCATGGATACGCCAATAATGACAGCGTTACCGTGTTTCCACAGCCCATTGGTATGGCGGCATCGTTTAATGATGAACTGGTGTATGAAATATTTTCAGCAACTTCGGATGAGGGACGTGCCAAATACCATGAATCACAACGCAGAGGGGAAGAAAACCGCCGGTTTTTAAGTTTATCTGTTTGGACACCTAATGTGAATATATTTCGTGATCCACGTTGGGGAAGAGGACAAGAAACGTACGGAGAGGATCCCTACTTAATGACCCGCATGGGGGTTCAGGTGGTCAAAGGTTTGCAGGGGCCGGAAGAGGAAAAGTACAGAAAACTTCTTGCTGCCGCCAAACATTTTGCCGTGCACTCGGGGCCCGAGTGGAGCCGTCATGAACTTAATGTTACAAATGTCAGCCCTCGCTTACTTTATGAAACCTATCTTCCAGCCTTTAAAGCATTGGTTCAGGATGCCCATGTTCGTCAGGTGATGTGTGCATATCAAAAACTTGAAGATGAGCCTTGCTGTAGTAACGATCGCCTGTTGAATCGTATTTTAAGAGAAGATTGGGGGTTTGAACATCTGGTGGTTGCAGATTGCGGTGCGATTACGAATCTGTATGCAACACATGAAGTCTCTTCCAGCAGGATGCATGCCGCTGCACGAGGAATTATGGGTGGAACAGACCTTGAATGTGTTTGGGATAATTATGAATTCAAACGCCTGCCGGAAGCTGTAAAAATGGACCTGGTCCGGGAAAGTGATATCGATCAAAGTCTCAGGAGGGTTCTTATGGGGCGATTTGAATTGGGTGAATTTGATGATGATGAGCTGGTGCCCTGGGCGCACATCCCGATGTCAGTGGTTAACAATGACGAACACCGGGAACTGGCTCTGGAAATGTCCCGGCAGTCCATGACATTGCTTCATAATGTCAACAATACCCTCCCGCTGAGTATAGATATTGAAAAGGTCGCCGTTATAGGCCCAAATGCAGACGATGCGGAAATGTTATGGGGGAATTATAATGGGATACCTATCCGAACTATTACCATTTTGGATGGTATAAAATCCATTCTTGGCGAGGACAGGGTGTATTATACGAAAGCAACAGATCTGGTCTATGATAAAGTAACCATTAGTTATTTCGGGGACTCATCCATAGATGGTCGACAAGGGTTTAAAGCCACCTATTGGAATAATCCTGATTTTGAAGGCGAAGAGGTGATTACCCAGTATCTTTCTAATCCTATCCGTCTCACAGCAGCGGGACAGCATGAGTTTGCTCCTGGTGTCAGACTGGAAGATTTCTCCGCAATTTACAGATCGGTATTCGTTCCTGAGGTCAGTGAAGAAATTGTATTTCATTTTGGTGCCACCGGACATTTTGAGCTTCTTGTAAACGGAGAATCTCTCGAGAAATATGATAACTGGAGAACCCTGCCTTCCAGAATTGCATTCGATGTGGAAGCCGGAAAAGAGTATGAAATTGAAATCCGTTATGCACAACTTGAAAACTGGGAAGCCAATATTCAATTTAATTTTGGAAGAGAAGAGGATTTGGATTACACGAGTCTGGTGGAAGAACTGAAGGATTACGAAACGGTAATCTTTGTAGGAGGAATTTCTGGCCAGCTTGAAGGAGAGGAAATGCCGGTATCTTTCGATGGATTTAAAGGCGGTGACCGGACAGACATTGAGCTTCCGGCAGTTCAAAGAAATGCTATTAAGGCGCTGCATGAAGCAGGAAAATCCATCATCCTTGTAAATAACTCAGGTTCAGCAATGGCTTTTGAACCAGAAGTAGAGCGTACGGATGCCATACTTCAGGCATGGTATGGTGGTGAATCCGGAGGTCAAGCTGTTGCAGAGGTTCTGTTTGGTATCTATAATCCATCCGGAAAGCTTCCTGTTACTTTCTACAGAAACTCTGATAATCTGGGGGATATTGAGGATTATACGATGGAGGGAAGAACCTACCGGTATACAGATGACCATCTGTTCCCGTTCGGTTTTGGCCTCAGTTACACGGTGTTTGACATTCAGCCTGCAAGCATAAGCAAAACCACTTTTTCGGCAGAGGAAACCGTTGAACTGACGATACCCGTAAAAAATGCAGGAGATCGTGACGGTACAGAGATCGTTCAGGTGTATACACGTAAAGTGGGTGATGTAGATGGACCACGAAGAACGTTGAAAGGATATCAAAGGCTTGAAGTTCCAAAAGGAGAAACCCGGGAAGCCGTTATTGAATTGCCACCGGAATCATTTGAGTTCTACGACTGGGAGCAGCAAAAAATGACTGTCACACCGGGCGAGTATGTGGTCTATTACGGAAATTCTTCCGACGATAAAGATTTGCAACAACTTACGGTTGTTATTAAGTAAAAAAACAAGAGGGAGGCAATGGAATCGGATTTGCTTCTCTCTGTTTCACTTTCCATTTATAAAGAACAGGCTATGAAAGCATGGATTATCCCAACTCTGATTTTTCTTGCAGTTTATGGGTGCA
>JASCXY010000145.1 GCA_030012235.1 Balneolaceae bacterium ANBcel3
AGTCGCAAGGGAAGCCGGGGTCAGTCGTTCAACGGTATGGAGCATAGAAAGGGGATCCGGAGGGATATCGCTCGGCATCCTTATCCGGGTGCTGGCTGTATACGGTTTGGAGGAGGAGGTACTGCGTATTGCTTCCGATGACCCCGAAGGGAGAAAATTACAGGATCTGGCACTGATCCCAACCCAAAAAAAGACAAAGCGGAAACGTGAGTCGTAAGCGGTTTACCACTCAAAGATGAGGCCGATCGTGGGAAGGACCGTCCCTGACCGGTTTTCCAATTCGTAGGTTCGATAGTATTCCCTTCCGGGTTGAAATGCCGGGTTATAGCCGGGTTCTGCCGGAATGGGGTTTCCAAGATCATCTCTGCGGACATTCAGATAGCGCTGAAGCCGGGTGTTGTACGCGTACACGTTCTGGATATCGATGTATGTGGTCAGAGAAAAGCGCTCAAAGAAAAAGCGTTTATCTACCCGAATATCGAGCTGATGAAAAGGAGACGTCCGTTTTTCATTCAGACGGGTGTAATCCGGCAATCCCTGACTATTGACCTCCCAGACCTCCTGTCGCGATGATCGCTCAATGTCGTATGGTGTATAGGGAGCACTTCCGATAAACTGCCATCGAAGTCCTATATCCCAACCACCGGAAAACTGCTTGCCGGCGGTTAAAGAAACCAGGTGTCGGTTATCCCATGCGGAAGGGGCATATTCGCCATCCGCCCCTTTGAACTCACTCCAGAAGAGCGTGTAAGAAAAAATTCCATAAAAATCCTTGTACAGCTTTTGTTGAGCTAAAAACTCGACTCCATACGATCGGCCACGGGAGTCAGGGCTGGCCGGTTCGTTGCCGATTACTCCAAAATCACTGCCCATATTCGCCAGAGAAACTCCATCTCGTAAGAGGAATGGATAATCGGAGTACTGTTTAAGAAAGCCCTCAAGGGTAAAAATCAGGTTTTCACGGGGTAAATATTCTATTCCGGCGACATAGTGGTTGGAACGAATCCAGCGGATTCCGTTATCCCGGTTTTCCAGTATACCGTCGTTGTTTCGGTAACCCAAAATGGTGTAGGGCGGTAATTGGTAGAATATTCCGGTATTTGCATTGAGCCGGAATCCGGGTGCAAGAATCCACGACAGGGAGACTCTGGGAGAAAACTGGTCGGTCAAACGGTTGGTTTGATCAGAAAAGTTTGCGGCATCAAAACGAACACCGGCAGATAATTCCAGGCGTCTTCCAAAAAAATGGTTTCCAACTTGTCCGAAAACACCCCACACGTGGAGGGGCAGGCGGGAATCAAAATCTATGGTCTGAGGTGCATCCATTCCGGGTACAGAGATCCGGTTGAAAGTATTATTGGTATAGATGGCATATTCATAATTAACTCCGGCCATGACACGGTACGATCCGAGCCGCGATTCATTTTCTATTCGTACTTTGTTTTCTGTTTCAGTCGATTCGTAATCCAGAATCAGGAAGTCCCTTGAAGAATCGTTGTTGTCCTGATATTTAAATGTGCGGTTGAAAAACTTGCTTCGGCTAAGAACGACAGTGGTTTCCCGGTTGGTTCCTGTATTGCGGTAACGAACACCCTGTGTATAGTTCCACTGTTCAAATTCAGGAAGATTTCCAAGCAGGTACTGCTGTTGTTCTGTTTCGTTTGCCGAGGTATTGAGCCGGGAATCATCCAGTGCTCCAAGACCGATCAGAGTGATGTCGTGGCCCGGAGCCGGGCGGTACCGGACACGATACTGGAAGTCATTGTAGGTGGGTAAAAAAGGCAGTTCAAGTATTTCAAAAAGAAACTGTAAGTATGAGCGTCGAAAAGAAACGATAAAATCGGCCTGATCTCCGATAGGCCCTTCCCCGGTCAGCCCAAGGTCACTGGCGCCTACCGTGGCAGTAAATCCGTAGCGTTCACCTCCGCTTCGTTGCCGCAATTCCATCACCGAACTGAGCACATTTCCCCGGTTTGCTGGAAAAGCACCCGTATAAAAATCCACTTCACGAATCAGGTCTACATTGATAAGGCCTGTAGGTCCGCCGGAGGCTCCCTGAGTAGAAAAGTGATTGATGGTGGGAACTTCAATTCCGTCCAGGTAAAAAACGTTTTCACCGGGAGCTCCGCCACGAATTATGAGATCGTTCCGAAAACCCCCGACTCCGGATGCTACCCCCGGCAGTGACTGAATAACGCGGGAAATATCTCTGTTACCCCCGGGAGAGCGCTCAATTTCAGAAGTACCGATCGTTCTTTTGGAAACAGGGCTTTCAATACTCCGGTTAAATGGAGATGGGCGCACTACAATCTCGTCCAGCAGATCCGGATCGGGTTCCAGCTCAACATCCAGCCGAATATCCCGGTTACGGCTGATTTGTATTTCATAGAAGGTTCGTGCCTGATATCCCACAAAACTGAAACGGAGGTTATAACGGCCGGGAGGAATGTTTCGAAGCTCATAAAATCCTTCTTCATTCGCACTGGTTCCAAAATTGGTTCCTTCGACCAATATGGTTGCAAAGGGCAACGGTTCATTGTCGGTTGCATCGGTGATGGTTCCCCTGACAACCCCGCGACCCGACTCCGACGTGGTATCCGGAGCGGTTTCGTGGATACTCAGAGAGAGGCTTGAAGCCTGAGCCGGAACAGCGATCAAGGGGATCAGGAATCCTGGTAAAAAAAGGAACAACCAAAACGAGCGAGGGGATAACATAGATCTACGCTGATGAAATACGGGGTGTTGATGGTATAAAGGATCTTTCAGGAGTAAAAAACCCCGGATGTTGCTGGTTCGTTCCAGTGTGGAAGGTAGACGAAACGAAGAGTTTCGATTTTTGTGTTAATTGATGAAATCGGCTCGTATTATAACGATGTTTGATAGCGTAATGCAACGAACAAGTTATGAAATCCAATATCCAAAAGTAGTTACAAACATGAATAGCGTCAATTCAGCAGCACCGGCTAAAAAAAAATGGATAAAGAGAACGTTATTCATACTCTTTACCTTGCTGTTAGGCGGGATTGTTCTTATGGATTCGATGGGGGTATTTGACAGTCGTCCATATCGGGAAGTGCCTCATGGAGATCACAGCCACTATGTACCCCTTGATCGCGACCCGGATATTCCGTTAAGTGCTTTCCCGACACGGGCTCCGCGTGAAGGTGAATTGATTACTCCTTACGGAGAGATAGTTCCGGATACACTGGGATTATGGTGGTAATCCTGTTTATGGTTGACCTGCGGAATGATTTAGGGATCATGTGTTGTTAATCATGCGAAATCCATCAACTTTTTACTAATCCCCGCACATATGGCAGGCATAACCCGCATTTATGGTATCCTTTTATTTATCATCGGAATGATCGGCTACATTCTCACAAGTGGAGCCAGTTTTACCGCATTAATCCCGTCTGTTTTTGGGATGATATTCGTTGTACTCGGAAGACTTGCGCAAAAAGAATCGTACCGTAAACATGTGATGCATGCCGCTGTTATTATAGCGGTCATTGCCCTTGCCGGATCGTTCACAGGAATACCACAGCTGTTTTCCTATGTAGCAGGAAACGAGGAAATTCTGATTCAGGCGGCTCTGTCCCGGGCCATTATGGCAATTTTGACCATCGGCTACATTGCTCTGGCGGTTCGCTCATTCATCCAGGCCCGACAGGTACCGCAAGATAGCGGTTCAGATTGAGGGATTACCGGAAGACCTGGATATCCTGTATAATGACCGGCTCTACCGGCTGATCCCGATATTCCGCACTGGTTTCCAGGTTTGCGATGGTGTCTACCACATCCAGCCCCCGCAATACCCGTCCGAATACGGTATACTCATTATCGAGTGAGGGGGTTCTGCCGTGCATGATGAAAAACTGTGATCCGGCTCCGGCTCGTTTATCTGCTACTCTGGCCATGGAAAGGATGCCGGGCTCATGTTGAATGCGGTTAAACTCGTGAGGGATGGCTACGATGGGGCCGCCCTGCCCGTAGGTCCGGCGGTCATCGCCTTTACTGTTTGGATCTCCACCCTGAATCATAAAACCGGGAATAATCCTGTGAAACTGGGTTCCGTTATAAAAGCCGCTTTCGGCACGAGCGATAAAGTTAAAACAGTGAAGAGGGGCTTCTTCCGGGAAAAATCCAACCTCAATGGTTCCATGCGTTGTCACAATACGGGCTTTTATATCTTTCATCTGTTCCGCGATGAAAACCAGCTGGCTTTCTTTCTGGCGGAGCTGGTTTAGATCTTGCTGTAATTGCCTGTTTTGTGAACGAAGTTCGGCATTAACTCCCATCAGGCGTTCAATTTCTTTTCCATTTCCACAAGAAGTAACCATAAGAGCAATAATGGGTAAAATAATAAAAGTTAAAAAAGCAGTTGATTTCATGGCATTCAAAGCCTGGGTATGTATTGGATGAACCTTCCGTTGTAGGACATTTTGCGTCTTAATATAGCAAGCCGTGCTTTAATCCGGAATACCTTGCAAAAAAAGATAGAAAAAAGGTCCGGGAATGTTTAAAAAAACACTCCCGGACGGTTAAATCCTTATGGGAAGGTATACGAAGACTGGAAACCAAGCGGGATACCAATTCCCCAGTAGACCAGTAGGAAGATGGTCCAGGTAATCAAAAATATAAAGAAATAGGGGAGCATCATGGAGACCAGTGTTCCGATACCTGTGTTTTTTACATACCGTTGACAGTAAACCACAACCAGTGGAAAGTAGGGGAGAAGAGGTGTAATGATATTGGATACCGAATCGCCGACACGGTATGCCGCCTGGGTAAGATCCGGAGAAATACCAATCCCCATAAGCATAGGAACAAAAATAGGGCTTATAAGAGCCCATTTAGCGGATGCGGAACCAACCAGAAGGTTCACAACGGCTGTGAGCAGAATGATTCCGACGATGGTAAGCGCTCCCGGCATAGAGAGACTCTGAAGAAACTCGGCCCCGGTAACAGCCAGAAGGGTTCCGATATTGGATCTTGCGAAAGCGTCAATGAACAACGCGCAGAAGAAAGCCATAACAATGTAATACGACATACTGCCCATGGCTTTACTCATACTACCGACGGCATCTTTTGAATTTTTAAATGTACCGGACAGGAAGCCATAAAGAACCCCGGGGATAACAAACAGCAAAAAAATCAGAGGCACTATGGATTGCATGATAGGAGCATCAAATGCGGTTATTTCACCTTCCGGAGAGCGCATGGCAGAAGCTTCCGGGATGGTCCACACCACCAGCGCAATAATTCCAGCAAGCATAGCGATGGTAGCAATCCAGAAAGCCCGCTTCTCCCTGCTATTCAGATTTTGTACTTCCGGCATGTCTTCCTGATCACCGTCTACATCTATCCTGGCCAGGCGAGGTTCCACAATTCGGTCAGTAATCCACCATCCAACAGATATAATCAGAATGCTGGAAATAGCCGTAAAAAAGTAGTTGTTCAGCGGATTGATCTGCATGGCCGGTTCATAAATCTGGGCGGCCGTTTGGGTGAAACCCATGAGAAGAGGATCGATTCCAGAAGGAACAAAGTTGGCACTGAATCCTCCCGATACACCGGCAAAGGCCGCGGCAATTCCGGCAAGCGGATGGCGCCCGGCGGCGTAGAAAATAACTCCGCCAAGAGGGATCACCAGAACATAGCCGGCATCCGCAGCGGTATGGCTCACAATTGCAACCATAATAAGCATGGGGGTCAGCAGCATCTTGGGAGTAACCCCCAGCATATATTTAAGTCCAGCGTTAATATATCCGGAGTGCTCAGCGGCACCGACACCCAGCATGGCCAGAAGTACAACACCCAATGGGGCGAAAGACATAAAGGTGTGGGTCATATTCGCTAAAAAGTGAGCCAGTTGAGCACCGGTGAGCAGGTTGATAACCGTAAGCGACTCACCGGTTAGCGGGTGTTCAACGTCAAATGAAAACGGGGAGAGAACGGCTGAAAGAACCCATATGATGAGCAGGAGAAAGAAAAACAGAATAGCCGGATCGGGCAGTTTGTTGCCAAGACGTTCAACCACATCGAGAAACTTCTCTAGCAGACCTTTATTGTTTGAACTCATGATTAGCAGGTGTAAATGGATAAACAAAAAATACACCGGTCAGTATAACAATGAAAAAGAGTGGTTTGACCGGTGTAGAAAGATTTACAAGAGATAGAAAAAAACAATCAATGATGCAAGATGTTTTTATCGGATGTGATAAATGGGAGGGATCTCTCCTGCATCGGTTACCGAACAGTCCAGGTCGACCAATTTACCATCCTTAATGCTGTAAATAAGGCCGTGAACGGCAAT
>JASCXY010000146.1 GCA_030012235.1 Balneolaceae bacterium ANBcel3
TATCGGCAGAGGGCATCCGCAAAATGGGCCTTCTCATGTCCATTTGTACCCGGATTGTTCTGAGTATGCTTTTCAGATGTCAACATGATGGAGCAATGAGTTTCGAGTTTGCTGAAAACGAGTACTCAGTATATCCCAAAAATTGAGATCGAATGGAATGCTTTCATCATCCAGTTGACACACCGGAATAAGCTCTCTGACAGAGTTGGTAAGCCATACAAAATCAGAAGCTACCAGGTTTTCCCTAAAATACTCTCCGGTTTCTACCTTAAATCCATCTTCCTGAAGCCCTTTTATTACGAGGGCTCGGGTTATTCCAGGTAGAAGATCACATTTTTCGGACGGAGTGTATATCGTTTCGCCCTTTTTCCAAAAAACATTCGCAAGGGTGGTTTCACTGATATTATTGCGAACATCGAGCATCAGTGCATCGTCCGCACGATGATCCGCCGCTTCCGCAGCCGCAAGAATATAGTTAATTCCATTGGTCCATTTTACATCTGATGGAAGCGCCTGAGAAGGGATTTTTCGAACCGTACTTGTCCTCAGTTTCCAGGGTTGCTGCGGATCCATCACATACTCTTCGTTCAGAATAGATCCCTCAACCCTCATTCTCGGTTTTCGGTTCTTATGATGATGATATCCAACCGTTCGGTCGTCTGCCCACACCTGGATTCTGATGCGCACGTCTTCATTCTGCACCTTGTTGATCTGAAGAAATTCTTTGAGCAGTTCATAAAAGAGCTCTGTGCTTGAAAGTTCACCGGGAACAGCAATATTGATATGTTTCAATCCCCTGTGTATACGTTCGAGATGTTTGTCTGCCATTAAAAGCCCCCCCTGATACGCACGCAACGTATCAAAACACCCCTCACCATACATGGAAAGCCGATCCCATGACCGTTCACCACCCTGTGATACCGGGCGCATGGCACCATCTATGTATTGAACATCTAATCCTGTACTCATGGGAGAACCTTTTTTTTTGCTAACTCTGAATCCAGCCACGTTTTTATAGAGGAGCTGCCTGTATGTGTTAAAACCGGACTTCCCTGCTCATCAGCCAGAATCAAAGAAGGGATTCCGGGCACTCGTAATTGCTGATAGGGATTGGTTCCATCTACGAGTTTAAATGGTGTACCCCCGGGCCGATCATGTTCTATGGCGTAGATTGCGGCATCTTTAACATATGCAGCAAATAACTGCACCTCCGGATTATGATCACTCCACTGGTACAAGTCATGGAGTAACTGAGTGGAACGATCCGACCAGGTAGCCCAGAAATAAATCAGTGCTTTTTCTCCGGGCTGGATATGTAACGTATCCCCGTCTGTTGTCAGAAAAATAAAATCGTGGATTTCCTGCTGATGCAACCGCTGAATGAATCGTTGTTCCTGCTTTCCGGAAAAATATACATTGCCGGCAACGATGGCGATGATACACCCTGCTGCCGCAACCATCATAAAACGGTTAAATTGTGAATTATCGATGCGCATTCGCTAAAAATACGAAGCTGAAACGGCGAATACCAAAGAAATCACCATCGACTACCGATCTCTTTCCGCCGGAGCACACGCATTCAGAAAAACAGCGGCTGATTTTTCAGGCAACTGAATGTATAAGTGCTCTTCCCTGTATTCCCACTCCACTGGTTGAAGATGAAGCACTTCCGTCCATTTATATTCAAAATCCAGGGTACAGGGATCCTGAACCGGAATAGCGATAGTTTCACCAGTGCTTTGCCCGTTATTTAAAACAACCACGGCCTTTGCCTCTCCAAAAGACCGTCCATAAGAAAGAAGATCCAGTTCATCATCCGCCAGAAGTATCGATACCTCTCCACGCGAAAAAACAGGATGTTCACGTCGCAGGTGAATGAGCCTTCGGTAATATTCAAGCAATTCCTGATCGGCCTCAACCCGGTCTGCGGGACGATCGTATCCACGTGGATGTGTCGTTTCATCACTGAACTCAAGATCCGGCCAAATAAGAGGCTTCCGGCAGTCCGGATCATCGGCTCCCCACATACCGAGTTCATCTCCCATCCAGATATGTGGCGCTCCCACCCAGGTAAACTGTTGTGCCAGGATTAACCTGACCTCATTCCACGTTGCTTCATCCGGACGATGAAGTTTGTAATCCGGATTTTCTCGTGGATTCACCTGGTATTTATTGATCCCTTTATTAAAAATAGAGGTTGAAAACCGTGGGGTATCATGACTTGCCGTTAAATTCATTTGCGCCCGAAGTACCTCTGGCCTGAGTCCGTCTGAAATCGAGTCCAGGTGATGCACATACTCCGATGGAGAAAGGGGGCCCGGCATTGTTTCTCCGAGCCATTGCCGTGTTGGCCGATACCAGCGATAGTTCATGATGGCGTCAAAAATATCACCTTGCAGCCACTCCGTCGGATCCATCATTTTTTCCGGCCAGTTTTCCCACCACAGTTCACCAACAAGAATTGCTTCCGGCTGGATGGAACGTACAAACCTGCGATAATCCCTCCAAAAATCAACCGGAATGAGCTCGGCGACATCAAGCCGAAAGCCATCAATCCCCCGGCTAACATCTCCGTCCGGTGCCAGCCACCGCCTGGAAACAGCAAATATATGCTCCTTAAGATCCGGATGTAAATCGCCCGGAATTAATTCCCCATGGCGAAATTCGTCTACCGAGTTATATCTTCTGAATTGAGGTAGTTCCGGCACTCCAGCCCATCCCGGATATGAAAACTCATTTTCCTCTGTGGCCGGATCGTTAAAACGGTCAATTTGATACCAGTCTGCATAGGGAGATGCTGCCTGATGTTCCAGTACGTGCTGCCAGGCCCAAAACGTAATTCCGGTGTGGTTCCAGGAGTAGTCCATGACGACCCGGATACCTCTTTTACGGGCTTCTTCCACAAGACTCAAAAACATTTTATCCGCGGAAGTCCATTGCCAGGTTTCCGGATCTGCCGGATCCTCTTTAGCGATGATTCTGCGATCACCTTCAGGATCGGGTCCGAAGTTAACATCAATATGCCGGTAGTTTCTCGCATCGTATTTATGCAGAGAGGGAGAATCGTTCAACGGATTAAAGTAAATAGCCGTTATTCCCAAATCTTCAAGATAGTCCAGCTTTTCTATCACCCCCTGGAGATCACCTCCATATCTCCTCATGTGCACCGCTTCATAAAAATCTTTTTGCGTCTCTGTCATCCAGGACTCCTTTTCGTACCAGTCGTGTCCCCATGGGGTTACCTTCCAGCTATCCGGCTTATTGTGCGGCCAGGAGCCCTCGATGGATTCCAGTGTGGGCTGATTGTCAGGATCACCATCCCGGAACCGCTCCACAAAAATTTGATACCAGATGGCATCTTGCGCCCATTCCGGCACCGAAGTGTGCACAGGGTCGGTTTGATCCGTTTCTGTAGAGCATCCGGCAGAAAAAAGGATAAGCATGGCTGCTCCAAAGCCAATGACTGTATGCAGAGAAAGGGTTTTATTCATAGCAAAAGAGGGTAAACGTTTACAACCATTGATACCGGGGATTTTACTCAGGCCGGCATAATTTTTAGCGTAAGACCATTATTTTTTGAGTGGATGAAAAACCGGCAGTGTGGATACGCACTAAGTAGACCCCGCTGGCAAGTCCATCTGCAGGAATGGTTACCGAACTCGTTCCGGGCTCAGCATACTCATCTTTGAGCGTACGAACTTTCTGGCCCAAAATATTATAAAGGGTAACGGAAATATGGGATGCTTCCGGCACATCAATATCTATGGTTGAAGAGACAGAAAATGGATTGGGATAATTCGGTGAAGCGGCCCAGGATTCCGGTGGTATTGGTTCCGGATCCTGCGGTTTAAACCCTTCCGGAAGAGGCAGCTCTTCACTGGTTAGAAAAACAAACGCGCCCGGTTGCAGCGTCATTTGAGCATTTTCCGTTTCAAAGGTATAGCTTTGTCCCTCAAAATAATTCCACCAATCTGACGCATAGGGAAGGTCAAGGCTCACCGTTACCGGCCGTACATCAAAGTTTCCAACAATGGCAACATCCATGTCGTCATGCTGCAGATATATTCTTTTTACAGCAGATTCAAGAGACATATCAACGGTACCATCACGAAACACATCGTGCTCCCTTTTGAGATGAATCATTGCACTCCAGGCATTCAACAGGCGCTGTCGTCCGGGGTGTTCTCTGTAGGTTTGATCCGGTACCGGCATCGGATCGGTCCTTCCGCGCCCATCTTCTCCCAGGCCGTAGTCGTATCCTATTTCCCCAAACTTCCAAAGCATTTTTGGGCCTGGAATCGTAAAATAAAAGGCACCGGCAAGAATCATTCGTTCAAGTGCCGTAGACAAATCGGTAACATCATAAGCCCCTGCCTGGTTTCCGTACTGGAGATTTTTCCACATGAGCCTCTGTTCATCATGGCTTTCCATGTACGAAATCAGATGCGGATGCTCCCATCCCCTTTTTTTATAATAGGCCCAGGACACATCAGAGTTGGTACCGCTGACCCAGCCCATCGTCGCTTCATTGTAGGCATGGTTCATATTTCCCCAGAGCAACATACCCTGATTGGATAGCTCGAGTTCTTCATCGTTGTCTGCGAGATGTTCCAAAATCACATAGGCACGAGGATCTATCTCATGAATGGCTTCCCTCAAACGGATGAGATTATCCACACGTTCCTGGTCAAATCGACTTCCCCACGGATCATCGGCACCTTTGATTTGCGTGGTAAACCCCTTGGTCAGGTCAAATCGAAATCCATTCACCCGATAGGTTTCCAGCCAGTATTGATTCGCCCGATCCATAAAACGAATAAAATATTCGCTGCCATGATCAAATTTATACCCGAAATTCATCCCGGGATTGGTTGGAAACAGATCCTCCATATACCAGGGGTTATCCTCCGATGGACGGTTGTTTCCGGCGTCAAAATAGAGCCTTAACAACGGAGACTGACCAAAGCTATGGTTCCAGACCATATCCAGAATAACAGCCATACCCCGGCTGTGTGCTTCATCAATCAGTTTTTTCAGTTCACGGCGCGGGCCATAATATTTATCCGCGGCAAAGAAAAAAGCCGGGTTATATCCCCAGCTGAGATTACCTTCAAAGTGAGTAACCGGCATCAGCTGAATGGCGTTTACGCCAAGTTGCTCCAGATACGACAACGTATCTCTGAGTCCTTTGTATGTATTTTCCGGAGCATCCAGAAAATCCCGGATGAGAAGTTCATAAATAACCAGGTCCTCGATGTCCGGCGGTTCGAAGGAAGTGGTTTGCCAGACATACGGCTCCCTGGCTGTTTGCAGCACCGAAGCCGCATGTTCGGTCTTATCATGCGGGTATGATATCAAACCCGGATAGCGCCCGTCATCGATGATTTCCTGATCGTGCCAGGGATCGAGGACTTTCTCCGTATATGGGTCCGCTATGCGGAGTGTTCCGTCGACGAGATATTGAAACGCGTATTCCTTTCCCGGTTCGAGTCCGTCTATCGTAAGCCAAAAAATGCCCTCCTCCGCTTGATTCATGAAATACGCTTCATCCACACGCCAGTTGTTGAAATCACCGATGACATATACAAATTCCTTGCCGGGAGCCATCAGTGAGAGCGTCACCTGTGTGGGATCCTCTTCATGATACCAGATTCCGTCGTGAACCTCCGCCGGCCTGGAAAGAAAAACCGGATCCGGGTTTACGGTAACCCAAATCTCCGAAGTGTCCATATCTTCCTGTGTATTTTCAGCTTCAGCCCTCAACACCGTTGTTCCTGTTTCCGTGATTTCCACCTCTGTTTCAAGTATGGATTCGGCCGAAGCAGAATGAAGCTGATCGTTCACATACAAGCGGATTTCAGAAACCTCACCGGCCAAAGCCGATGCCTGAATTTCAATATCGATGATGTCACCTTCT
Source organism: Balneolaceae bacterium ANBcel3 (assembly GCA_030012235.1). Classification (GTDB taxonomy): domain Bacteria; phylum Bacteroidota; class Rhodothermia; order Balneolales; family Natronogracilivirgulaceae; genus JASCXY01. The sequence continues at coordinate 5,918 of JASCXY010000146.1, forward strand.
TCGACAAACAGCGGGGATAGCGGCTGTATTTCTGGGGTAATCCATCGGACACTCACCGGTTCAAAATATACCCGGACAAAAAGATCCTCAGACTGCCTTCCGCCGTCGGCACTTCTGAAAACCATGGCTATCTGATGGATGGTTTCCACTTCATCAGGAAGATCATAAAACGAACGGATATCATCTATCTCTAGCTCCCATTGGTTGTTCCCCAATGAAGTCGCTTGTGGCTGTACGGAATTATCCGGCCAGCTCCCTATAACGTACTCCCATTCTCCTCCCGGTTCAAGAATAACCCCGGTATGGACATACATCGTACCCGTATACCCCTGAAGTTCCCCCCGGGA
>JASCXY010000147.1 GCA_030012235.1 Balneolaceae bacterium ANBcel3
ATATAAATGCCTGTCCAGATTGTTTTCTTATTCATAGTTACCCTCTTTATTAGTTATGCAGGTTTTAAATGTAACAAAAAGCGATTTGCGTTTGCCTGTGTATCTTCCTTTGGAGAACCAATGTAATTCATATGGGTCATTTATCATGGCAGCTCGTCAAGTACGTCAACAAGTCGTTCTGAATTAAAATCCCAATCTGTTTTTAAGTAGTCTGTCATTTTTTTCTGGCTTTTATGGCATACTACCTTAGTTATACAATAATATTACTTCGCTTTTTATGTCAAAACAGGATGGCGGCGAGCATTTTTTATACGTAATTAATGGGTGAATATCTCTTCAAGAAGACCGGTTTTTCCGCTTTATAACTTTTGCTTTCAATGTAACCCCCCATGAAAGGCATACCCTTCGATAAAAAACAGCTTTCGTCTTTTCTCTCAAAAGCCGTAAATGGCTACAAACCTTCTTTTCAATATACCATTGACCTCTTCGAAGTCCCTCTATTGTATCAAAGGGGTGGAGGAGGTGATTTTTATCTCCGGTTTGAAACGCAAGGCTAAAAGCGTGATATCATCCGATTGTTCATGTCCTTTCACAAAAGCCTTGATTTCATCCATCGTTTTCTGGATAAGCTCGGTAGTCGGCAGATAACCAAACTCACAAATAATCTGGAGCAGTTTCTCCTCTCCGAATTGATTTTGAGATTTATCCATGGCTTCGGTGACCCCGTCGGTATACACAAACATGGTTTGATTCGGTTCCAGTTTCATTTCTTCATTGACATAGGCCGACTCTTCAAATGCTCCCAAAACCATCCCTGCAGCCATTTTTTGATAGAAGGCATTTTTTTGTTCGACTACCAAAATAAAGGGATTGTGGCCGGCATTGGCATAGCGGACTTCTCCGGTTCGAATATCCAGAATTCCGAAAAACAGGGTAACAAACATACATGCTTCGTTATCCTGGCATAGTTCATAGTTCGTTTTCTCAAGAACCTCTGCAGGTGATAAACCGGACAAGGCATTTGCCTTAACCAGAGTGTTGGTCATAGCCATAAACAGGGCGGCCGGCACTCCTTTATCCGACACATCGCCGATAGTGAATCCCATGTGATTCGTATCAATCATGAAAAAGTTGTACAAATCTCCACCAACTTCACGGGCCGACTTCAACGTGGCATAAAGATCTATCTGAGGAAGATCGGGAAAGGCAGGAAAACTTCGCGGAACCATAGAAAGCTGTATATCGCGCGCTATCCGAAGCTGACTTTCGATCGCTTCTTTGGCTGCTGTTGTTTTCTTCAAGTCTTCGATGTATCGCTTCAGCTCTTCCTGCATATGCGAAAACGAATCGTATAACTCCTTCATTTCGTTATTCGTTGTGATGCATGGCAGGTGGGTATCGAAGGTTCCCTGGGCTATTTCTCTGGCGGATTGGGTAAATAGCGTCAAGGGCTTGATTTGCCGGCTGACAATCTGGTACACCGTAATCGCCAACAGGATCAACCCAAAGATCATCAGCAAAAACAAAATAGAACTCATCTGATGCAGTGATGCAAACATTTCATCATCCGGATAAACCACGGCAATAGTCCACTGGTTCGTAGGAAGGGGAGTATAATAGATCGTCAGGTCTTTTCCATCTCTCGTCAATACGTAATCCCCAAAATAGGCATCTCCGCGGATCATGGATCGCCCGGTTTCTCTCAGGCCCGGAAAATCCATCTCTTCGGCAAGTGAGAAAAAGCTTTCGTGCATCACGTACTCTTCGGTAAAGTGTGAGAGCAGAACCCCGTTTCTTGACAGAATAAACGCATAACCGGTTTCCAAAACACCTATATCCCTGACTACGGCCGTTAAATGATCCAGGGACATATCAAAGGCCACAATCCCTGCGAATGTCCGGACTCCATCGATCGTTTTATAAAAGGGAACCGAATAAGTAGTCATTATTGCCTGACCAACTTCGCCATAGTAGGGCTCTGACCAGTGTGGTTCTTCCAGTACGGCAGGTACCTGATACCAGTCGGCAAAATGGTAGCGATAGCCATGTTCTCCGAGTAACCGAAAATGGTACCCTTGATCCTCCCGCCTGACATAAGGAGCAAAAGATTCTCCTTTTTCCGGAAAAAAGTAGGGTTTATAGGCGATTTGCATACTTAAAAGTGTCGGATGCTTGTCTAATACACGCTCCAGCACCGAGAATAAGGAGTCCGGATCAAATGTCGCCTTCTCCAGCATGAGCGCAAGTTTATGAGGAATAACCTCAATCGGCAATATCTCTTTTTCCAGTTCTGCAACAATTTTATCTCCCAGCATAATGGCATTTTCCCGGGTAGATTCTTCGATGGATTGACGGGCATAGAAGTAGAAAATCGACAGAATGACCATCAAAAGTATCCCTGTGAACAGCAGCCCCTTGGAGATAATATTATATGATAAACTATTACGTTTGATCATGGCTGATGGTTCTCCTGGCTGTGTAAATGGACCGGCTGAAAAAAGACGGTGTAATCACAGGCATCATCCAGCATTCCACGTTCACCCAAAATCCGAACCGTATCCTGAAAATCTTGCAGAGACAACTCGGTTCGGGCGAGACTTTTGCTTTCATACTCCTGAAGCTCCAAAACTTTTTCAAGCATCCAGCGCTGATGCGCCATATTGGAAGGAATATGTTGCTTGCGCATCAGAGAAACGATCAGCTGAAGGGTGTAATCAACATTTTCTGCGGCATAGTCCCATCCTTTTAATGTGGCCTGTACAAATCTTTCAATTTCATCGCTTCTGGATTCGAGCGTTTTTCCAAGGGTATAGAGACCATCTTCCGGGAGATTATATCCATAGTCTGATAAAAAAAAGGTGTTCATTTCCTCGTGGTCGATACCGCTTAAATAGAGCTGATGATATTCATTGTACCACATCACCGTCATGATATCTATGCCACCGGCCAGAAATAAATTCACCGTCCCAAATATCGGAACCCACTGAACCTCTATCTCTCTCTCCTGGAGCAAGGCACGCGGTATTTCACCAAATCCACTTAACCAAACTCCAACGTGTTTCCCCTCAAAATCTTCAAGAGTTTGTACCTCTGTGGATTTTCGACTGACAAACAACATCCCGGAGTGCTGGGACAGCTGAGCAACGTTGACGAGATCTATCCCTTCGGAACGGGCTATTAGTGCAGAAACCAAAAAATGAGAGATGATATCCGCTCTTCCGTCTTTCAGAAATGCAGCAGGATCGTCAGAGGCTGTTGGATGGATAATTTCAACGTCCAAACCGGCCTCCTCGTAGAACCCTTGATCCAGGGCTACATAATAACCTGCAAATTGTGCCTGTGGCAGCCAGTGTGGAGAATACACCAACCTTGACGGTTGAGTCATTCCGTCTGTTATCCCTCCCAGGGCAAGCCAGATGATCGAAACTAATATAACGGTAGATCTACGCATTCCTTAAAATCAGACCTTCAAATATGGATGGTTAGTTTGTTAATATTCTTTCCTTTAGAAAATTCATAAGAAAAATCATCCACGTTACTTCTGGCCAGCATGATCCCCAAACCTCCAATAGGGCGGTCTTCCGGTTCTTTTTTTAAATCTTCTTCCCCCGGTATGGCCTTCTCAAGTGGATTGAACGGTATGGCATGATCTTCAAGTGTAACGGACAAATGCTGCTCCAGAAGCTCCATCGTTATTTCAATGGGTTCTTTGACGCTATCCGTTGCCTGAAAACCATAATTTATGATATTGGCCGCTATTTCATCTACAGCCAGTTTCAATTTATAGGCTTTTTTCTTATCCAGGCCGGCATCTTCAGCCACGGAATCAATATGTCCCCGTATAACTTCCAAAGAATCGGGTTCTGCCGGAATAGAGAAGGTTTTTTTCATACGTCCCTCATTCAAGGATATGCGTCTACAATATGTACGCTGTGAATTAAGCCCGTCATTTTAAGCGTTTCGATCAGCTGCTCCTGTGGTTTAACCAGCGTCAAAGAAACCGAAGCTCCAAGCTTCTGCTTGGCAAAAATGATGATCCGTAAACCGGCAGATGACATAAAATCAAGCTTCTCAACATTCAAAACCAAAGCTTCAGGATTTTTCTGAACAACTTCTTTCACCTGTTCATCCAGCTGTGGAGCCGTAGCTGAGTCCAGCGACCCCTCAACGGTAATTATGGCGGCATTTTCAGAATATTGTGTATGTACTGTCAAACTCATAGGGTGTTCTTTTAAGGTTGATATCAAAAAACAGATTATGGGATCAATATCACTATTTCCCGATTAGAATCACAATAGATCGCGGTCCCGCCAGCACCTCTTTTTGATGTTGAAGTTTTGGCTCTTTACCGCTAGCATAAATGTCTTCCGGGGATGGCATATCGGTATTCACTGACATATACCACTTTTTCCCATCTCTCAGTTCGGGAAGTTCAAAAGGCAGAGCTTCCCAGTACATGTTCATGGCTACATAGATGACCGGGTTTTTCTTTTTGCCGTTATTCATCTGGCCTTCATCCAACATAAAAGCCAGAACACGGCCGGAAGGCGACCAGTCTGCATTCCATGCCTGTACCCCATGAAAAGAAAGATCAGGATATCCTGTACCCCTGATGTCCTGGTGATGAAAATGAAACCGGTCCCGCAGTACAGAATACTGCTTTCTGAAACGAATCATCGTTTTTACAAATCGTAAGATATCCTCGTTTTTTCCGACATCTTTCCAGTTAAACCAGTTTAACTCATTGTCGTGGCAATACGTGTTATTATTACCTCCTTTCGTATGGGCCACCTCGTCGCCCATATGCAGCATCGGTACACCGCGGCTAAGCATTAGTATGGCAAAGGCGTTTTTCATCATTTTTCTGCGTAAATGATGAACATGGACATCCCCGGTCTCCCCTTCACAGCCACAATTCCAGCTGTAGTTATCGTTGGCTCCGTCCCTGTTATCTTCCCCGTTTGCCATATTATGCTTGTCATTATAGGCAAACAGATCGTACAAGGTGAACCCGTCATGGCATGTAATAAAATTAATTCCGGCCGTCGTTTCTCGCCAATGGTACATATCCGGTGAACCCTGGATCCGTTGCGATATTTCACCAGTCATTCCTTCTTCACCCTTTAAAAACTTGCGAATGGCATCCCGGTATTTACCGTTCCATTCCGCCCAGCGTCCATACGATGGAAAGGATCCGACCTGGTATAAACCACCGGCATCCCAGGCCTCGGCAATCAGTTTACACTTGGCAAGTACCGGATCATACGCCAGCGACTCAAGCAAAGGCGGATTACTTAACGGGCTGCCATCCTGGGCCCGCCCTAATATGGCTGCCAGATCAAACCGAAATCCATCAATGTGGTATTCAGAGGCCCAATACCTGAGACAATCGAGCACCATATTCCGGACAACCGGATGATTACAATTAAGGGTGTTTCCCGTTCCGGAGAAATTATAATAATAGCCCTCCGGAGTAAGCATGTAATACGTTTTGTTGTCAATGCCTTTAAAAGAGATCGTCGGGCCGCGGTGGTCTCCCTCTGCCGTGTGATTAAAGACCACATCCAAAATGACTTCAATCCCGTTTTTGTGAAGCTCTTTAATCAGCGTTTTAAATTCATCTACCTGCATTCCGTATTTTCCCGAAGCGGCATAACCTGCTTTGGGTGAAAAGAAATTCAACGTGCTATAGCCCCAGTAATTCACAAGAAGCTCTCCCGTTTCGGGACTTTCTTTGCTATGCTCGTACTCGTCAAATTCCCAAATGGGCATAAGTTCAACGCAATTGACTCCGAGCTCTACCAGATAGGGGATTTTTTCCCGCATTGCGGCAAAGGTGCCTTTATGCTTCACATCAGATGACGGATGGCGTGTAAAACCACGGACATGCATTTCATAAATGACCAGTTCTTCTGTCGGAATATCCAGCGGCCGGTCACCCTCCCAGTCAAAGTCTTCAAAAACCAGCCGCGAACGAAACGGATACTTTTTTCCCCAGTCTACGGGAGCAAGCCACTCATCCCTTCCGGCCAATGACCTGGCATATGGATCCGATAAAATCACA